>CANLVU010000052.1 GCA_947494535.1 Cytophagaceae bacterium | reverse complement strand
AGAATTCAGAAACGAAAAAAGAAGAAGAATTTTCTCGAGCTGTAGCCTTAGCTTTATTCGATTATTTGCGTAAATCCCGATCTCAGGGATGGGTTTTGTCCCTTTCTGGTGGTGCAGATTCATCAGCAATCGCCTCCTTGTGCGCCTTAAGTATTCAATATGCAAGAGAGGAATTAGGCTGGGAGGGTTTGAAGAAAAAGCTAGCTTATATTCCTTTGACCTCGCCCGATAAAGCGATGTCAGATCTATTAACGACTATTTACCAGGGGACTGTTAATTCTTCCCAAAATACACGTGATTCTGCTCGCGAATTAGCTAATTGGATTGGAACACAGCATTATGTGATTGAAATTGATTCGATCGTGCAGGGTTACCGCGATTTAGTGGAAGGCGCGATTGGGCGATCTTTGACTTGGGAACAGGATGATATTACCCTCCAAAACGTACAAGCCCGTGTTCGCGCCCCAAGTGCCTGGATGCTCGCTAATATTAAAAATGCCCTATTACTTGCTACCTCGAACCGTTCAGAGGCGAGTGTGGGTTATGCGACGATGGACGGCGATACCTCGGGTTCGATTTCACCTATTTCTGGTATAGACAAGAGTTTTGTTCGAACTTGGCTGATCTGGTTAGAAGCGCAGGGCTTTAAAGGACTGCATTTAGTGAATAGTCTGGAGCCAAGCGCGGAATTGCGCCCACTTTCCGAAAAACAGGTGGATGAGGAGGATTTGATGCCTTATCCGATCTTGAATACTATTGAGCGATTAGCATTTTATGATTTACTGTCGCCGCATGACTGTTTAGAAGAGGTAAATAAACGGTATGGATCTGTTTTTGCCAAAGAAAAACTAGAGGAGTTCGTGCGTCGATTCTTCCGTCTTTGGGCGAGGAATCAGTGGAAAAGAGAGCGCTATGCTCCCGGATTCCACGTGGATGACTATAGTTTAGATCCGAAGAGTTGGTTGCGTTTCCCGATTCTATCTGCGGGACTAGAAAAAGATTTATAAATAAAACACGAATAAGCAGATGTTATTAGTTGTGGATGTGGGGAACACGGATATCGTGTTTGGTTTTTACGAGGATAAAACCTGGAAAGCAGTTTTGAGAACGCCTACGCACCAGCCTTGGAGCGCGAATGGCGTGGTCAATTGGATTAAGAAAGAATGGGCTTCGAAAGATTTAGGGGAAACCTTACCTTCTTTGGCCTTAATCTCCTCCGTAGTACCCTCGATTTCACCTCAAATCCAACGTGGATTAGCCTTATGGTTAGGCTATTCGCCGGCTGTTATGCGACCTAAATTATATGAGACCTTAGCTATTCAGGTGATTGTGCCGGATGAAATTGGTTCCGATTTAGTCGCTAATGCGGTGTATGCGCATGAAAATTATAAATCAAATGTGTTGATCGTGGATTTTGGAACGGCCTTAACCTTCACTTTAGTTAACGCGACTGGTAAAATGGAAGGTGTTTCCATTGCTCCTGGATTAAAGACGGCAGTGAAATCCTTATTCTCTCAAACTGCTCAGTTACCCGAAGTTCCACTCGAAATGCCGGAATTTAATTTAGGAACAGATACGGTTTCAGCGATTCAGGCAGGAATTTTATGGGGCTATGTGGGGATGGTAAAAGAAATGATCAGCCGGGTAAAAGAAGATAAAAAAGGGGATTTGAAGGTAATCGCGACAGGCGGTTTATCCTCGATTTTGACCCCATTAGCCTCTTATTTCGATGAGGTAAATAAATTAATAACCTTAGAAGGTCTGCGCATTATTGCAGAGCGTTTAAAAGCCTAAGAAGATGTTTCCGAAAGAACAAGGATACTTTTTTCCTGCCGAATGGCATCCGCACCTAGCTACTTGGATCACTTTTCCGCACAACGATCATTCCTGGCAAGCAGAAAAGCTAGGGCAGATGTATCCAGAATATTTTGCCTTAATTAAAGCGATTTCACAAGGGGAACATGTGAGAATTAACGTGAATTCATCGGAGTTGAAATCATTTGTCGAAAGTCAACTACCTGTCTATGGGATTGATTCAGCTAAAATTGAATTTAATGTTCAGCCCACCAATGATGCGTGGTGCCGCGATCACGGACCAGCCTTTTTAGTGAAAGAAGGTGCTTCAGATCGCTTAGCGGTAGATTGGGAATACAATGCTTGGGGTGGGAAATATCCCCCTTTTTCGGATGATAATGCGTTGCCAGCAACCATTGCGACGCGCTTATCTCTACCCTCCGTTTCACCAGGTATCATCATGGAAGGAGGTTCGGTTGAATTTAATGGAGCCGGAACCGTGTTAACGAGTCGTTCTTGTTTATTGAATAAGAATCGAAATCCACATTTGACTCAAGAAGAGATTGAAACCTATTTGAAAAACTATTACGGCGTTTCACAGGTGCTTTGGGTATCTGATGGTATTGTAGGGGATGATACAGATGGACATATTGATGATACGGTGCGTTTTGTGAATGCGAACACGGTGATTGCGATGGTGGAACCGAATGCAGCCGATGATAATCATGCAGTTTTAGCTGCTAATTTGGTAGAATTGAAGCAAATGACGCTTTTAGACGGTTCTCCTTTACAAATTGTTGAAATACCCATGCCAGATGCGGTGGTCATCGATGGGTTTAGGGCTCCGGGTTCTTATGCTAATTTTTATATCTGTAATGCGGGAGTAATAGTGCCTATTTTTGATTGTCCACAAGATGAAATCGCTTTAGGCATTTTGCGTACCTTATTTACGGATCGTCCGGTCATTGGATTGTCTGCCCGGGAGATTATATGGGGTCAAGGAAGTTTTCATTGTTTGACCCAGCAAGAGCCATCACCGTGCGTATAATCCTATTTATTTTCTTGATAAGCCTGTTTTCGTTTTCGTGCGCACGGAAGCCATTACCGCAAAAACCTTTAGATAAAGATGTATCGATTTCTAAAGATAAAAACGTTCGCGTATCTCTCCAATCGTTGTCTGTCATTAAGACGCAAGAGATTTTAGGAGATGAGTTGTTATTAGTGGGAGCCATGGGTATTATTGAGGGTGAAAAGGTGAGGCCCGTTCAGGTAGTTACCTCTTTTCTAGGGAAGGTAAAAAAGGGTCAGGTTATTTGTTTAGATACAATAAAGGCCTTGGCAGTTCGTTTAAAACCAGGTCAAAAAGCTAGCCTTCAGCTTACCCTCTTCGAAATCGAAGACTACCAGCCCACGAAGAAATGGGTGAATCGTTTTAACACTTTGAGTGGTGTTTTGGCATTGCCTTTAGCCTTAACTTCAGCCGAAAATCCAGTAGCCTGGTTTTTATGGGGAATGAAAGCTGGTTCATTAGGGCTTGATTGGGTCAGTGAGTTAGACATGAAAGATATATTAGGGGTCTCTGAGACGCAATGGGACTACGAAACTGTTTCACCCTCTTTTCGTAATGGAAAATGGTTAGGTGGTCGAAAATTCATTGATGCTTACGAATACCGGTATCAGATTCAAATTAACGTAGATTAACCGTTAATGTCGGGGATTATTCGTAATTTTGTGAGCTTATTTTTAAGAATGAAGGATTTAAAATTTATTATTGGATTAGTCATGTGTTTGCCTTTTGCGATTCTAGCGCAAAGTGCTTCGCCTATTCAGATTGGTCCTAAGAAGATATCGGCTGAAAGTTTTCTACAAGTATATAAGCCACTAATGGAGTCTGATAGTATTACGAAAGACAACCAAGCCGATTTTTTATCTGATTACATCGATTACCAGCTAAAAATCGTAGCGGCCGAACAGGGAAAATTAGCCGATCAGCCTGATTTTAAGGAAGAATATGCAAGTTTTAGAAAGGAATTAGCTACGCCTTATTTAGTGGACATGCCTACTTTGGATATGTTAGTAAAGCAGGCCTATCAGCGGATGAAGGAGGAAAAAAAGGTAAGCCAAATCTTAGTGAAATTAGGAGAAAATGCGAGCCCTGCTGATACCTTAGTTGCTTTTCAAAAAATGGAGAATATCTTCCAAAAATTAAAAGCAGGAGAAGATTTCGCTGCTCTCGCTACCCGCTTTTCTGAGGATGAAATGTCCGCGGTTAAAGGGGGTGTTTTAGGGTACATTACTTCACTACAAACGGATTATGATTTTGAAAATGCTATCTATTCAATTGGGATAGGAGAATATTCGAAGCCATTTAGAACATCCAGCGGATATCATATTGTTAAAGTGTTAAATCAACGTCCTAACTCAGGTAAGATTCGTTTAGCTCATATTATTGTGTCAGCTGCCGTAGATGCGCCTACTGCTTTGCAAGTAGAGGCTAAAAAGAAAATAGAACAAGTGGAAGCCTATCTTAAGGCGGGGGAAAGTTTTGAATTAGTGTGTAAGAATTATTCCGAAGACCCTTATTCAAGAGGTCGTGGTGGCGAGATTAGACGTTGGTATTTCTCCTCTGACTTGAGTGAAGAATTACAAGATGCTTTATTTGGTTTAGAACGAATAGGGGATCTTTCTAAGCCAATTCGTACGAATTTAGGATGGCAATTATTTAAGCTATTGGATAAAAAACCCCTCTTGACATTTGAAGATATGTCAGAGTTTATCAAGCAAAAAGTATTGACGGATGCGGATCGCCAAGGTTTGATCAAACAAGCATTTATGAAGCGCGTTCGCGTAGAGAATAAAGTAATTGTGCAAGAGGCGACGAAGAAGGCTGCATTTGAGCGGATGAATGTGGAAAGAACCGGAGCAGAACCATTCTTGAAGGAGTCTTTATTTTCGGTTTTGGAAAAGCAGTATACGGTGGGAGATTTTTATGCGCATGTTCAAGCACAACAAAAGAGGCGGATAAAATCGCTCGGGTATTTACCTGTCGCTACTGAACAATCCTATTTAGATGAATTGATTGAAAAAGAAACGTTGAATGCGGAGGAAGCGAATTTAGAAAGTAAATACCCTGCATTTAAAGAGCAGATGGCAGATTTCTTAGAGGGAAGTTTGTTTAGTAAAATGACAGAGCAGGAGATTTTTGAGAAGTCTTTAGATTCTCTTTCGCAGGCTAAGTTTTACCAAGCAAATTTAGCTCAATTTGTCATGCCAGCCCGTTTGGAGGCAAAATTGGTCGTGGCTGATTCACAGAAAACATTGAAGGAGGCTTTGGACTTATTGAAATCGTCTCCATACCCTATGAATAAAAAATTAGGGGACATATCTTTTAGCTTAAACGAATCTAAGGTGGAGGATGCCTCTACCAAGTTATTAGCTGAATTATTCGTCACGATGGCGAAGAATGTGGACTATGTCGTGGAAGTTTCAGGACACCGAGATGCGTCTGAAGCAGACAGTCTCTCTGAAGCCAGAATTGATAAAGTGGTTTCGTATTTAGCTTCGAAAGGAATTTCATCGCACCGTATTATTCAAAAAGATGAAGCGAATTTAAAAGTAGCCTCTAAAACGATCAAGAATAAAAATGCGCGCGTTTCTTTCCGTTTCTTTTCTTCAAGTATGGATGATGTTGTAAAGCGATTTAATGCATTGAAACCGGAGAGTTTGGAAGCGAAGGAAGGGTATTTTAAAAAGGGAGTTTCGCCTGTAATAGATGCCATTGAATGGAAGGTAGGTCCTAAGAATTATGAGGGTGCAGGTAAGTTTGCTTTTGTGGAAGTAAAGAAGGTGGAAGCCGAGCGTTCGCGTTCGTTTGAGGAAGCTAGAGGATTAGTGATTCGGGCTTTGCAAGTGCGTTTAGAGAAGGATTGGGTAGCGAAATTAAAGCAACAATATCCAGTGGTGATAAACCAGGTTGAATTAGAAAAATTACTGAAATAATAAAAATATGAAATTGACTCGTTGGGTTTTAAGTTGGTGTTTGGTTTTAGGGAGTTTGTCTGCATTTGCGCAGGATGAAGCTAATAAAACTGTATTGGATCGCATTATTGTGAAGGTAGATAATTACTTCATTTTGAAGTCTGAAGTAGAAAATCAATACCAGCAGTATATAACAAGTGGTCAGCCCAATACGCCTGATCGTTGTCAAATTCTAGAAGGAATAGTTGTTAATAAATTAATGCTTGCTAAGGCCGAAATTGATTCGGTTATCGTAGACGAAAAACGAATTGAAGCCGAATTGAATAGCCGCATGGAGCAAATGGAAGGCCAATATGGCTCTGCTAAAAATATCGTAGAGGCTTATGGAAAATCGATTGCTACCTTAAAAGAGGATTTACGTTCTTCTTTAAAGGAGCAGCTGACTGGTCGTAAAATGCAAGATAAGATTACCGATGAAGTAAAGATCACTCCTAAAGAAGTAACGGCATTTTTTAATGAGATTCCTCGCGATTCTTTACCTTACTTGCCAGCAGAGGTGGAAATAAGTCATATAATCCGCATTGCGAAACCAAATAAGAATCAGAAAGAAGAATTGTATGCGAAGTTGATGGATTTCCGTCGCCGTGTAGATAAAGGGGAAAGTTTTGAGGATTTGGCCAAAGTTCATTCAGAAGATTTAGGTTCTGGAAAAGTCGGAGGAGATTTAGGTTTTGCAAAACGAGGAGCAATGGTGGCTCCTTTTGAAGCTGCTGCATTGCGATTGAAACCGAATCAAATGTCTGAGGTAGTTGAATCAGAATTTGGTTTTCACTTAATTCAATTATTAGAAATTAGAGGTCAAGAATACCATGCACGTCATATTTTATTAAGACCTGATTATCAAAAATTAGACCTAACAGAACCTACAAAATTCTTAGATAGTATTCGTGTTTTAGTTCAACGTGATTCTACTACTTTCGAAATAGCAGCTAAAGATTTTTCTGAGGATAAGCCTACACAGGATGCAGGTGGCGTTATGATGGATATGTCCACTGGTGGGAATCGGTTACCATACGATGGAACCATGGATCCAGCTTTATTCTTTGCCATTGATTCCATGAAAGTAGGCACCATTTCAACGCCAATTCCTTACCGAACTGATGATGGGCGCTCGGCTGTTAGAATTCTCTATTTTAAAGCGAAGCATCCACCACATTTTGCTAATCTAAAAGACGATTATCAAAGGCTAGCACAGATTACGCTTTCACGCAAAAAAAACAACGCGATTGAAAAGTGGTTCATGAAGGCAAAAGACGATGTATTTATCTTTATTGATGAGGAATATAAAGACTGTCGGATATTAGAGAGTGTGCAGCAAGAATAATAGAGATTAGAGATAATAGAGTAGAGAGTATAGATGTAAAGCATAGAGCATAAAGCACAAATTTGGAATCAAAAAAAGCGGCACAGGCCGCTTTTTTTGATGAGTATGAATGATGTTTTATTTTTAATTAAAGATATTAATTTTGTAAAATAAGATTTGTATTAATATGAGAAGAACGATTCTACTTTTATTTATTGGATTACTTTTTTATGGTTGCGATCGTGATAACACAATTGATAATGATGAGTATTATGTAAAGTATAGTTTAACCAGTACAACTATTTATTATGGTGGGAAACTGGATGTAAATATCAATACTGGAACAGGAAGTCAATTGTTAAATGTGAGTCAGAGAACTAAATGGGAAACAACAATTGGCCCAGTAAAAAAGGGATTTAATTCGTCCTTGAATATAAAGAAACAAGATTGGGATGGTAAGGCAACTGAAAATCATTTAGCACTTACGGCTAAAATTGAGTTAAGTAAAAATGGTAGTCCATTTTATATGGTTAAAATTGATGACTCTTCTACTCCTAGAGCTACTTGTGAAATTAAATATGTAATTAATTAAAAAAGATTTTTTTTAATCTGTTCAGAATTTTATATCAAACTGTTATACACAAAAAAAGCGGCGCAGGCCGCTTTTTTTGATGAGTATATTTCTGAAATAATCGGCGAAGCCGATTCCAACTCTATGCTCTATTATCTATACTCTATAATCTAATTAAACAGCGACCGGCGCCTTAATCCCAGGATAAGGATCGTATCCTTCCAGCGTAAAGTCTTCGTATTGGAAATCCAAAATGTCCTTCACGTTTGGATTAATCTTCATGGTAGGTAAAGCCCGAGGAGTTCGAGTTAATTGTAATTCCACTTGTTCCATGTGATTACTGTACAGGTGAGTATCGCCACCCGTCCAAACAAAATCGCCTAATCCCAGATCACAAACTTGCGCCATCATCATGGTCAATAAAGCATAGGAAGCGATGTTGAAAGGAACGCCTAAGAATACGTCCGCAGAACGTTGGTATAATTGACAAGAAAGCTTGCCGTTTGCTACATAGAACTGGAAGAAAGCGTGGCAAGGCATTAAGGCCATTTTAGGCAAGTCTGCCACGTTCCAAGCACTTACAATGATGCGACGGGAATCTGGGTTTGTTTTAAGCGTGTGAACGGCTTCTTTGATTTGGTCAATCACGACTCCATTTGCGCCTTCCCAGCTTCTCCATTGCTTTCCGTAAACAGGACCCAGGTCGCCATTCTCATCTGCCCATTCATCCCAAATGCGCACACTATTTTCTGTTAAATAGCCAATATTTGTTTCGCCTTTTAAGAACCACAATAGTTCATAAATGATCGATTTTAAGTGTGTTTTCTTGGTTGTTACTAATGGGAAGCCCTCTTCCAAGTTGAAGCGCATTTGGTAGCCAAATACACTCGTGGTTCCCGTTCCTGTCCGATCGGATTTGAAAGTACCGTTTTCCTTAATGTGGGTTAATAAATCTAAATAGGCTTGCATATTAGGCTTCGAATTTTTCTCCGTTTAAAACGAGGGTATGAGTAATGGATGCGCTTGGCTCTAATTGCGCGGTGGCGGAACAATATTTGTCCATTGACATTTGAATCGCCTTTAGGGCTTTTGCTCCGTCAATTTGGCCTTTTAGTTCAAATTGAATGTTGATCTGGTTGAAAGGGGATTTCTCTGTTCCTTCAATTTTTTCGCGATCACCTTGGACGCGAATTTGGAAGTCCTCAATGGTTTGTCTTTGCTTTTTTAATATCAAGATGACATCAATAGCTGTGCAACCGCCTAGGCCCATTAAAAGTAGTTCCATCGGACGTGCGCCCGCATTGTGACCGCCTATACCTTCCGCTGCATCGATGTGCACGGGAATGGGAGAGGAGCCTTTGGCCTCAAAGTGAAAATCTTGATCTAAACGATTTAATATAACTTCCATAGGTTATTTTAACAAATTGGATTTAAGTTCTTTGGTCCATAACACTTCTCCTTTGACATTAAAAAGGGTAATGGTTAAGGTGCGATCCTTTAAAGGACCAGTCACCTCGATTTTAGAGAAGGCTCTTTCCTGTACCAAAGTTCCAGGCACCAAGGTCTCGTTATAATCTAGTTTCACCGCATCCGCTTTTCCTGCTGTCATCGGAGAGACCGTCAAATCGTACAAAGGATAGGTACCCTCGCGCTCTAATTTATTCAAGTCTGAGATATGGCGATCACCCGTGAAAAAGAGGACGCCAGGTATCTTACGGTTCTTTAATTCCTTTAGTAAATACGTTCTTTCTGCCTCATAATTCGCCATATTTTCGAATACTTTGGCAGGGCTAATGACCTGACCACCATTGACAATTATTTTGAAACTTGCTCTAGAGGTGGACAATTGATCTAATAACCAAGTCATTTGCTTAGCACCCCAATAGTCTTTGTTGGGATCATTTAACTCGTTTGGAGCCTTGTTCCAGCGATCGTCCATTAGGAAGAATTCGACGTCCGCCCATTGAAATTTACCCGTAATACCTTCGTTAGGGAAGGCAAAATTCGGATTTCCCCAATACATTTTAAACATCTCTAAGGACGTGTATTTCATCGGAAAAGAGCGGTCTGCATCATTGGGGCCATAATCGTGATCATCCCAAATCGCGTATTGGTGCACACTTCCTAGTAGAGGTTGAATGGATTTAACCGCCCGTGCATGATCATTTCGATGAATCATCCCCGTTCTGGTATAATCGGGTTCGCGGTAATAGAAATTATCTCCGCCCCACAACATAAAATCTGCTTTCTTCGCGTACATCGATGCATACACTTCATCTGCACCACCATAAGGACGTCCAGGGCGATCTGTGCCTTCTTCATTGACGTAATTACACGTCCCAAACAAGAAAGAAAAGGCAGGTGGATCTTTGCGGTATTGCCAAAGTTCCTGAGTTTGGAACTCTAGCGGATAATCAATAGCTACTTTTTTACCATTCACTAAAACCTCGTATTCGTATTTCTTGCCCATTGTTACCTCATCAGCGATGATGCGTGCGATGTAGGCCGTCGCTTTCTCGGTAGCCACTGGATCAGTTTTATGAATCGTTTTATCCCCCTTTTCCCAGTAGTTTATGCTCACATTAGCTGGTTTCTCAGTTTGGACCCAAACTAAAACTTCCTTCATCTCAGAATAGCCTAACATCGGACCACTCTTGATTTGTGCACTCACAAAAAGCGGTGCAAGGAGGAATAAGGAGATTATTATTCTTTTCATATTCGTTAGATTAGTATCTTTGTGGCTTACAATTTTCCCTATGGCATATTATTCAATTCAGAACATTCCTTTAACAGATTTGGCCAAAGAATTTGGTACACCACTCTATGTATACGACGCCGACAAAATTAGGGAAAAAATCTCGGTTTTGAGAGGTGCTTTTGAAGGAATTGATTTGACCATAAAATATGCCGTGAAGGCGAATACCAATTTGTCCATTTTACGCTTAATGCGCGAGAATGGAGTCGATATGGACGTCGTATCGCCACAGGAATTAGAGTTAGGTTTGATCGCCGGATACGAAGGATCTAACATTACATTTACACCATCTGGCGTTCATTTTTCTGAGATTGAATATGCGGTTTCCAAAGGGTCAATCGTCAACCTTGATAATTTATCGGTTGTAGAAAAGTTTGGCCAAACCTACGGTTCCTCCCAGCCTTGCATGATTCGCATTAAGCCTCACGTTTTTGGAGGGGGAAATGAAAAAATTATGACGGCGCACCCGGAATCAAAATTCGGAATTTCGATCCATCAAAAAGAAGAGATTTTAGCCCTAGTTGAAAAATATAAAATCAATGTGATTGGTTTACACCAGCACACCGGTTCCGATATCAAGGATGGAAAAACGTTCGAGCAAGCGGCATCGGCCCTTTTTGACTTTGCCTATGACTTCAAGGATTTGCAAATCATCGACCTTGGTGGAGGATTCAAGGTTCCCTATTCTCCCGAAGATCCGGGAGTAAATATGAAAGAAGTAGGCCAAATCATGAGCAACGCTTTTCGTGCTTTCTGCCAAAAATACGGCCGTGAACTACGCCTTTGGGTAGAACCAGGCAAGTTTTTAGTGAGCGAATCAGGTACTTTCTTAACAGAAACAAACGTCGTAAAACGCGATCCGGTGAAAACATTCGTTGGGATCAACTCTGGCTTAAATCACTTGATTCGTCCCATGATGTATAGTGCTTATCACTATATTTTCAATGCCTCGAATCAAGATTCTTCGAAACAAGAAGAATATCGGGTAACGGGGTATATCTGTGAAACCGATACCTTCTCGTTTGACTTGAAAGGGAAAGAAAATGAACGTCTTTTAAATGAAGTGAAAGAAGGCGATATCATTGCTTTGGCTAACGCCGGTGCCTATGGTTTTACGATGGCTTCGCATTACAATTCTCGATTCTTACCGGCAGAGGTGTTAGTGGATGGGGGAGTTGCGCGGGTGATTCGGAAGAGAGAAACTTTAGTAGATATACTTAAAAATCAAGAGCTATAACTTTAGAGTATAGATAAGAGAGTAGAGAGTATAGATGTAAAGCATAGAGCACAAAGAATAAAGCATAATGGTGGAATCAAAAAAGGGGCATTTGCCCCTTTTTTGATGGATATGGTGAAAAAGTTTAGTCGCTAGTCACTAGTCGATAGTCCGAAGGGAATGAGTCCGGAGGTTTTTCCAGTTATGTAGTAGGATTTCGGGGGCGGAATCAATTTCCATTTTTGATATGTATTGAAAAAGTTTAGTCACTAGTCGCTAGTCGATAGTCCGATGGGAATGAGTCCGGAGGTTTTTCCAGTTATGTAGTAGGATTTCGGGGGCGGAATCAATTTCCATTTTTGATATGTATTAGGATTTCGGGGGCGGAATCATTTGACCTTTCAACGATTCAGACCCCGAAAACCTAATACATAACCCACGTATCCTTCGACCCACCCCCCTGCGACGAATTAACCACAAGGGAATCTTTTCTCAAAGCCACACGGGT
>CANLVU010000051.1 GCA_947494535.1 Cytophagaceae bacterium | reverse complement strand
TATCGAGCAGGATGACCTCGTTTTTTTTGCCAGCCGTGATGGTGTATTCATTGACTTCCGGTAAAAATGTGTTCCCTTTTACACCTGATTGGGCAAAAACGGATACTCCCTGAAGTTCTGTCACATCGCTTAAAGTAAAGTTTGCTTCGCGCTGTTCGCCTTCTTTTAGTGTGACTTCTACTAGGCTAGGTTTGTAGCCAACAAAACTCACTTTGACAGTATATTGACCGGGCTTTAATCCTTTCAAAATATAGTTGCCTTTTGTATTACTTTCTACTCCGCGAACTGTACCTACGAGCGCAATAGTGGCTCCAGGAAGGGGCTCTTTTGTCTCAGACGTAATCTGCCCCGAAATAGCCCCTAATTGTGCAATCGATGAGAATTGGATTAGGAATAAGAAGGCTAGAAGGCGGTTTTTCACTCAGATTTTATTTAGACTAATTTTAAATAGAGTGCAAATGTAGGAAGCGATTGCGACCCGTGCAACACTATTTAGAATTATTTTAAATAAGATTTTTGTCGAAATCTCATTAAGCTTTTTTCAAAACAAATGGAGTGCTTTTTAGTTTAATGCTTGATAAACAGCTAATTAGATGAAAATAAATCGCGAAGAGTTCTTAAATAAGTTATCTGGGGGCCTTGCCGCCACTTGTGTTGCCTGTATGGTCGCGGCCTGTTCTAAAGAGGAGCCAGTCACGCCAGGAAACACTACAATTCCGGTTGGTAATACGTCAGGTGTGACCGTAAATTTGGCTACGGAATTAAAGAATGTGAATGAGTTTATTGCCAAAAGTGGGGTTATCGTCATTCGAACTGCAATAGGAAATACAGCCATTAGCTTTGCGGCCTTCTCTTCTTCTTGTCCTCACGCAGGGGCAACGGTGGAATACAACAGTTCTACGACTTCTTTTTTCTGCGCTGCTCACGGGTCAGCATTTAGCGCCAACGGGTCATTAGTGAAAGGGCCGGCTACTAGGGGTTTAACGAATTTAACAGTTGAGATTACGGGGTCAACATTAACTGTTAAGTCGTAGCTTAATGTGGTAATAAATTCTAAATTGTGGTTCACAAAATTTAACCACATGAAAAAATCTTTAACCAGATCGCTTTTTGCTTTAGCAATTTTAGCATCTATGAGTTCTTGCGCAACCGTTTTTGGGGGCCGATTAACCGAGTACCAACGTACTAGACCTGCGCCAGGTCAGCCTCAGAGAGAAGTAAGAGTAGGAGCTTTGATAGCGGATGTTATCTTGTTCTGGCCAGGTGCCATTGTTGATTTTGCAACTGGAGCGATTTACCGACCTTACTAATCCTAATTTAATAAGAAGCACCTTTTCGAAGGTGCTTTTTTCTTTAAATTCTAAGCTAATCAATAAAACAATAACTCGTCTACCCGTAGCCAAGCGCCCTTGCCCTTGTTGTCCACAAAGGCCGGCATTCTTTTTAATCGCTCTGCTTTGATGCGGTAATATTTGGCCTTTATGCCGGCAATCGGGATGTTAATCCCACGCGGCGAATAGCCATTTTTCTCTTTAGGTTGTAGTGGCTTTATGCTAGTAATTAAGCGCAATTTATCAGGAGCATCCCCAGCCCAAATTTCCACCTTCGCCGGAGGGAAAACGTCTGAATCCGTTCTCTCTAAATACGAAAGGGTTACGCCATGAATTTGTGCCGGCTGCGTAAAGGTAGCGACCGCATCGAAGTCTGTTTCTTTAAACCCTAGCCAGGAATAATTCGATACCCCTTTCACTTCCCGAGCACCTAATACAAAATCATATAAGCTAGCACCGCCTGCCGCAGGATACATGGGGTCTGGTGTGGTTAACAGATCTACACGAGATGGGATAAATTGAGATTTATAAACACGCACATCGATGGGCTTGCTAACGAGCCAGCCCGGCTTTGTGGCCAAAATACGGACCTTCGCATAATTCGTGATGACGATTGATGCTTTGGTCGACGGACTACGTAAGCTATCCGGTAACGAATCATTTAAGGTGTAGCGGAATAGCACGTCACGCAAGGTATGTTTAAATGTAAGTTTTTCGTTCGGTTTTAAAATCAGATTCTCATTCACTAAAATGGGTGGATTGATTTGCAAAGTTTCCTCTTTCGGAACGTAGCCTGCATCGAATGTAACCTTCGGAAATTGCTTGCGTAAGGTTGCTAAATCCGCCGGCGAAAGGTTTGTGCTCCAAACATGAATTTCCTTCAAGGCAGGGAGTTTTGCAAGCAATTTCGAAATCCCTGATTTACCTACTTTCGTCCCAGATATAGACAACTGCTCTAAGTGATTTAAACCAGTTAATTGTGCTATTCCTGCATCGTCAATGGACGTGAAATTTAGGTTCAATTTTTCAAGATGAGTAAACTTCGAAACCAGATTCAAGGACTCGTTTGTGATGGGCATTTTCGAAAGTTGCAAGCCCACTAATTGCTCGCTGACTTGAGATAAATCCGATAACGTTTTGGGATCAAATTTTGCTGCTACATAAAAATCTGCCTGCAAAGCTGGGGATTCGTTTGCAATCGGATATACTGTACAATACGGAGTGTTCACAGATTCGATGGCTGATTCCGAAGCAGCTGAAAAATCGTAGGTTTTTGTGGTTGCTGTTACTGCAGTAGGTTGAATTAGTTTCTGAAAATCAGCACTGAACTGACCCACTTTCTTTTCGAAAGAAGCTCCTTCTTTTACCCATAAAGTCAAGATCGTAATTTCGTCTGGCGTTAACTGCGCCTTTCCCAGCGGAGGCATGTGCTCCTTCGCGTTCATGGGCAATTTGATTCGTTGAATGAGGTGACTATTTAACGCATCCCCGGCCTTCCAAATCGCGCCATGTTTTCCGCCCTTCATCAGGTTTGCAATGCTATTCATTTTGAGCGCGCCTTTTGTCTTTTGGTCATTGTGGCAAGACTCGCATTTGGCCTTTAAAATCGGTTGGACAATGTCCTCAAATACTACACTTTCTGAGGTGATTTCTGTCGACTTCTCACCAAAACGTAAATAATCTTCCCCATGTGTAATGCTCGCCCCTGTGTGGCCGGCAATCACTAAGGCGATGAATCCAAGACCCGCTCCTACGAGGAGGTTTCTGCGGAGTAGCACCCAAACAAAATACACAAATGATACAGCAACGCCCGACCACTGGTGCCAGTTTAAAGCGCTCGTTTCGTAGCCGCCTTCTTTGGCTAAAAACAATCCAAAAATGGCCGTTGACGTGGATAAGATGGCAGTTAATAAGAGTAAAAATTCAGCTAAAACCTCGAAGGAAGTCAACTGATTTTTGATGGCAAAAAGAGCTAGTAATAAAACCCCGAAGCCGATGGGCAGGTGTAAAATCAGCGGATGTAAATGGCCAATACCAGCAATTGGTAAAGCAAAGCTCGACTGGAAAATCAGTAGGAAAACGAGGAAGCCTTGGAGACTCCATAAAATCAAATTCCCTATCTTTTCGACTTTCCCCATTACGCGATTAATCCTGGTAAAACGTTCCCCGCAATATCGGTTAATCGGTAACGACGCCCTAGATGTTTGTAAGTCAATTGTTCATGATTGATCCCCATCAAATGTTGTACCGTCGCATGGAAATCATGGATGTGCACCGGGTCTTTCACGACGTTATAGCCCAGCTCATCGGTCTCCCCATAAACTGTTCCCGCCTTTACGCCGCCGCCGGCCATGAAAATACTATAGGCACGAGGATGGTGATCGCGACCGTAATTGTCGACCGTATATTTACCTTGGCAATAATTCGTCCGACCAAATTCCCCTCCCCAAATCACCAGCGTTTCATCTAATAATCCGCGCTGTTTCAAATCAGTGATTAGTGCAGCAGATGACCGGTCTACATCCTGCGCTTGCATCGCCATTTCTTGTGGCAGATTACCATGGGAGTCCCAACCTTGGTGGTAAATTTGCACGAAGCGAACGCCCGATTCGGATAGTTTACGCGCCAGCAAAACGTTCGCCGCATAGGTCCCTGGAACTAAACATTCCGGTCCGTACATCTTTATAATGTGATCTGGCTCTTTTGATAAATCCGTTAATTCCGGAACCGCCGTCTGCATGCGGTAAGCCATTTCGTATTGTTGTACTTTGGCCTCTACTTCTGGATCTTTATTCTCCGCAAAACCTTCGTGGTTTAATTCCGCAAGTTGGTCCAGCATTCTGCGTCGTCCGGCCTTGTCGATTCCATCCGAATCATTCAAGTATAAAATGGGATCCTCTGAACTACTAAATACGACACCTTGATGAGTCGAATCTAAAAATCCATTCGTCCAAAGCTTCGAATAAACACCCTGTCCATTTCCACGTCCGCGCGAAAGCAACACGCAAAATGCGGGTAAGTTTTTGTTCTCACTTCCTAAACCATACGACATCCACGCACCCATACTCGGGCGGTTGCCTACCTGGGCTCCCGTTTGTAAAAAGGTCAAAGCCGGATCGTGGTTAATCGCATCGGTACTCATGGTGCGAATCACACAAATATCATCTGCGATGGAGCCTATGTGCGGGAATATTTCACTGATGTAGGTACCCGATTTTCCGTGTTGTTTGAAATTATAATACGAACCGACTAGCGGGAATTTATCTTGTGATGCCGTCATTCCGGTGAGCCTTTGGGTCCCGCGAATCGAATCCGGCAAATCCTGCCCTGCCATTTTGTTTAGCATGGGCTTGTAATCAAAACTCTCATATTGCGATGGGGCCCCGTTTTGGCATAAGTAAATGACGCGTTTTGCCTTAGGGGCAAAGTGCGCGACGCCTAAAGGTAAAGATTGAGCGGAGGCATCGCCTTTGAAAAGCTCAGGTACTAAAAGTGACCCCAAGGCTAATCCACCTATGCCTGCAGCCGCCTGACCAAAGAAATGGCGGCGCGTAATATTCAGTCGATTTTTAAAGAATTCGTTTTCCATATTATACCCGCATGATGGCCTCCTCTAGGTTATAAATTAATTGAATTGTCAGCATCATCGCCGCCGTAGATCCTGTGACCGATGCTTTGTCCTGTTTGTATTCCCCTATCTTCATGAGCTTCTGAACTTTCTTCGGGTTTTGAACACAGGAGGCTTGTTCGGCTTCATAGTATTTTTTCAGCATCGCGAGTTCCTTTTCTTTCGGAGCTCGACAAACAATACGCCTAAACGCCCGCGTTAATTTCTCCTCTAGGCTCCCTTTTTCACGCGAAAATTGGCTGGCTAAGACGCGCGAACTTTCCAAAACGTGTGGATCATTCATCATTACCAAAGCCTGCAATGGGGTATTCGTTCGACCTCTTTGCACCTCGCATTGATCGCGATTACTCGCGTCGAAAATCAACATCGTAGGTGGCGGAACGGTACGTTTAATGAACACATACATGCCGCGGCGATATAAATCTTGGTTGTGATCTTGGATGTAATTCATTAGGGAGCCGCGGCCAGAGGTGGCCACTTCCCAGAGTCCTTTAGGCTGGTAGGTCTTCACGCTCGGACCACCGATTTCTTTATTTAAGATGCCAGCTGAGGCTAACACCTGATCCCTAATTTGTTCTGCCGGAATACGTATCCGGGACATGCGCGATAAATAGATATTCTCCGGGTCTACTTTAAGGGAAGCAGAGCTGACGGTGGAGGCTTGTTGGTAGGTGGCTGATAATACGATTTGTTTGACTAATCGTTTGATATTCCAGCCGTGACTTTGGAAGTCAACGGCTAACCAGTCTAGTAATTCCGGATGCGTAGGAAGTTCTCCTTGCATTCCGAAATCGCCCACCGTTTTCACAATGCCTCGCCCAAAAAACTGTGCCCACATCCTGTTCACAAACACGCGAGATGTCAGTGGGTTTGCCGGATCTACCACCCAACGCGCTAAGCCCAGTCGATTTTGACTGTACTTGGCAGGGGTAAAGGGTAAAATACTTTTTGGCAACCCAAAACCCACCTCAGGCCCAGGCATATCGTAATTACCTCGTGACAAGACATAGGTAGGCCGATGTTTACTAGAATCAGCCATGACCATGACGTCGACTGTCGCGGTATCTTTTTTGTGAATAAACTTCAAGATGGATTGTACGTCCTTAGTCGAGATGGACATATTAGGAGGATCCGCGAAAGAGGCGTCGATGGTTCCAAACAAGCCTTTTTCAGGCACTTGGTTGAAGAAAGCATAGGTGCTATAATAGTCCTTTTGCGAAATAGGATCATACTTGTGATCGTGGCAGCGCGCACATTCGAAGGTCAACGCAAGGAAAGATTTGGAAAAAGTATTCGTCCGATCGTTCACATATTCCACGCGGTATTCTTCATCAATTACCCCGCCTTCTTGCGTAATCTTGTGGTTGCGATTAAACCCGGTGGCGAGTAGCATTTCTTTAGATGGTCGAGGCATTAGGTCGCCGGCTAATTGCCACGTCACGAATTTAGCATAAGAATAATTTGAGTTAAACGCGTGTATCACCCAATCCCGCCAAGGCCACATCGTGCGTAAACCATCATCTTGGTAGCCGTGAGAATCCGCATAGCGGGCTAAATCCAGCCATTGAATCGACATTTTTTCGCCGTAATGTTTACTACTGATTAGCTCGTTAATGATCTTTTCATAGGCCTGAGGGCTGTTGTCTTGTAGAAAACGATCCTGCATTTCGAGCGTGGGAGGCAGGCCAGTTAAATCGAGGCAAACTCGTTTTAATAACTGTTCTTTCGATGCTTCCGGACTAGGCTTCAACGATTTCTCCACCATTTTTGCGTAGACAAAATAGTCAATCGGATTGCGAACCCAATCTTCATCTGCAGTAGGTAATTCCGCTTTCGCGGGTTTAATAAAGGCCCAGTGAGGTTTGTAAACCGCGCCTTGTTTGATCCATTTCTCGATGAGGTCAATTTCATGTGGCGTTACCGTCAAATGCGAACTCATCGTGGGCATTCTTAACGAGGTATCTTTCGTGATTAATCGCTGGAAAGCATCGGAAGATTCCGGGTGGCCCGGAACAATGGCATGCATTGAAGGATTATCTTTGAAGGCGGCGTAAGCTCCTTCTGGCGTGTCTAATCGTAGGCCCGCCTTTCGTTTGTTCGCATCCGGCCCATGGCATTTGAAACAGCGGTCAGAAAGAATCGGTCGGATGTGGTAATTAAAGTCGATGACATCCGGCATCGCGGTTTCCTGCGCTTGCGTATCTGAACAGCGGCTATACGCAAAGATACTTCCAATGGCTAGGAGTAAAAGAAACCCAAATCGCTTGCTCAGTAAGGTCATAGTTTTAGTACGATAACGGAAATATACGATTAAATTTTTTCTTTGAAAATTGCTATTTGTTAAAGGCCAGCTGGGAGCTGTCTACTTCGATCGGCCACAGTCCTTTGAATCCTGATTGAATGGCTACATCTGGACGTATTTTTTTTAGTTGTGCCACGCCTTTTTCGGTAACACGTGTTTGCCACAAATAAAGGCGCTTGAGCGATTTAATTTTCGCTAGTGTTTGCAGACCTCGGTCACTGATTTGGGTGCCTACTAGGTTAATTGATTCTAAATAGGCCAGGCCTTTTAGGCTCTCCAGATCCTTATCAGCAATTTTAGTATGCTGTAAATCAAGGAAAATCAACAAAGGCATATCTGCTATTTCCTTCATAAAATCTCCGTTAACACCTGTATTTCCTAATTTTAAGCGGATAATTTGGGCATTGATCGATAATAAATCTGCTAGTTCTTTGTTTGTTATACGTGGGGCGTTAATGGCATTGACCTCGATGTAGTTTTGGTCTTTCGAAATGGGATTTGCGAGTAAACCGTGCTTACGAATACGCGCAAGATCAGCCTCATCTGCTGCACGAATTGACTGTTTAAAAACAGCGGATTCCTGTGTTGCGTCTGCTTGTGAATACTTCTTTAAAATGGCATTTATTTTCTCATCTGAGGACAGCTGGGCTACTTTTTTGTTAAAATCAGCTCCCTGCTGTATCCACCAATGCAGTAAGGAGATTTCGTTCTCGGTTAGGGGAGTTTTCCCTTTTGGAGGCATGTGGTGCTCATCGTTCTGTTCCAGTAAAAGGCGTTTGATTAACTCACTTTCTAAGGGCTTGCCGGCAGCGATAATGGGGCCATCTTCTCCGCCTGCTAGGATAAAATTAGGGGAGTCTAAACGAAGTTTACCTTTTTGCTTTTCGGCATTGTGGCAGGAAATACAGCGCTGTGTTAAAATCGGTTTTACCAGTTGCGCATAAACGACGGCCTCTTTCAGGTTCGTGATTTTAGGGACCTCTTCGGCTTCTTTTTCCATTTTTATCCCTAGCATCTCACGGGCAGGCGCGGGTAAACTCGCCGTCAAATAATCAGAGCCATGCGTTAAATTCCCCCCGTAATGTCCGGTGATGGTGAGGCAAAGTAAACTTAAAATAAAAAGGAGGTTAGTTATTCGAATGGACATGCCAGAGCGCATTACGTAGGTTAAACCTAGCGATAGCACGCAAGTACTTATTCCCAGCCACTGGTGAATTTGTAATGTGGAAGGATCGTATTCCCCAGATTGTGCTAGCGACCAACCCATGGCTCCGGACAGGACCGCAAAAATGGAAGTCCAGATTAAAATCCGAGTAACAATCGGCCTGGCTTCCTGTTGCTTTTGCGCATAGAAAAAATGCAGTATCCCCGCCATGAAGAACATCCCGATGGGCAAATGCACCAGCATTGGATGGAAATGTCCCCAAAACTGGAGCCACGACTGGCTCGCCTCCGCTAGTATCATTTAGCCAATTCGTTCAAGTTTGATCGGATAGGTTTTTCCAGAAGCCCACTGCGGCACATAGATGTTTTCGTCGGAATCCGCATAGACATCATGCGGGTGGATGAACACTTTATGCACGTCGTCTTTTACCTGTTTTTGTAAAACGCCATTTTGGTAGATGGGTTCCGAACCTCCTGGAGTTGAAACTACCTTCATGTTTTTATCTAGGATTTGGATGTATCCAGAACCCGCTAAGGAGGCATCTGTGCTACGGAAGCAGGCCGCTAGAATGTAGTCGCCGTGCAAGACTGGACGACAAACAAAGGATCCAGGTAGGTGGTAACGTGTGATGAATTTGCCGTCTAACGTGAAGCGCTTTAAGCTATTATTTACGCGATCTGTGATTAATAATGTCCAATTATTGGGGTCGCGGGTATCCACTAAAACACCATGGCAGCAGTTGAACTTATTATCGTCGTAAACGGAGGATTGTCCCCCAAAGTGGCGGATGTAACGGCCCTTCGAATCGTATTGAATGATGTAATTAGCCCCATATCCATCGGCCACATAGATGTCTCCATTCTTTGGATTAACTGCTGTTTCCGTGGGAACAAATTGAAGTGGATGATCGTATACGCCTGTCTCTTTTGGGTAATCAATCTTGAAAATCTCGCGACCATTTAAATCGGTTTTGATGACTTGATGACGATTGTTATCACAGATCAATAAAAACTGTTCGCCTCCTTCATTTAAGATGGTTAAACCATGCGCACCCGGATAAGAATGTCCCCAGGAGTCGAGTAGTTTGCCAGATTTATCGTAGATGAGGACATTGTTTTTCACTTCGTTAGTGAGCATAAACAGTCGGCCTTTCGCGTCTTCCACCATTTCATGGCAGTCGTTTACTGGGTTTTTTCCAGCATCTAAAATGCCCCAATTAGGAACTACTTTATACGTAAATGAGCCATGGCCTAAGGTGATTTCGCCGGCTTTGGGTGCGATTTTTTTCATATTGTTGTTGTTAGATAATAAGCCTGTTCCGATCAGTGCGGAACTCGCTTTTAAAAAGTCTCTGCGGGGGATAAATTCTTTCATTCGTTTCAAGGTTTATTTATGCTTTCATCAATGTTAAATAGGGCATTGGCAACTAAGGTTTTGGCCACTAAATTAGCGGGATTAGGCGGGATATCGTTATCCGGACAAATCTTTAAAAAGGCCAATGTTTCTTTTGGATGCGCTCGGTAATACGCCAAGGTCTGCGTGTAAAAAGCACCTAATGTCTCCGCTTTTTTTGGGGCAATAGTTCTGCCAAATAAATCAGCATAGCTTTTTTCAATAAAACCCAACCCATTCTCCGGGTATTTGCGCGCAAAAAATTGCGATGCCTCTAAGAAAACCGGATCATTCAGGGTATTCAGTGCTTGCATCGGCGTGTTCGTGCGGATCCGACGTGAAAGGCAAACATCGCGCGTTCCTGCATCAAAGGTCACCATAGTCGGATAAGGACTGCTGCGCCTCCAATAGGTATACAGTGAGCGTCTCCATTGCTCTTCACCACTACTTTTTTCCCATTTCATGCCACTGTAAGGGGCATTCCAAACCCCATCAGGTTGCTCCGGCATTACGCTAGGACCACCTAGTTTTTCACTCAATAATCCTGACCAAGCTAGGGCTTGATCGCGTACTTGTTCTGGGCTTAATCGAATGCGTGGCCCTCGTGTAAGGTAGCGATTGGTTGGATCTTTTTCACGAGTGGCCTTGTCTACATTGGCAGACTGTTGGTAGCTGGCAGACATCACGACGTATTTCAAGAAATCTTTCGGTTTGTAGCTAAAATCTACCTGGAATTTGTAGGCTAAATGATCTAATAAGGGCTGGTTAACAGGCGAAAGACCTTGACTTCCCAAGTCTTCTAATGTTTCGACGATTCCGATGCCAAACAACTGTTCCCAGAATCGATTCACCGCCACGCGGGCTGTCAACGGATTGCTTTTGCCACCGATCCAATCCGCTAAATCCAAGCGATTATTAACAGGGCCATTTTTGAATAAGGCAGGAATTCCGGGTTGTACGGCATCGGCTGGATTTAACCAGGAACCACGGGCAAAAACTCGGGTTGTTCTAGCAAAGTCTGCCGGATTTTCAAGTATAATCGGGGTAGTCAATTCCGGTTCGGCGGCAATGGCTTTTATGGCTAATTTTTCAAATTCCGTGGTTTTAAGTGCCGCAGGAACTTCAGGCAATAAGGCCCAAAATCCAATGGTTACAGTCGTTTGATCTGGCTTTGTTTTGGCATTCGTACATTCCCAAACCAGGTCTTGTTTTCCAGGCAAAGAAGGGATATTCACAAAGGTATAGGCCCAGCCTTTCACAAATAACCCTTTCGGTTTAGCGTATTTTTCCTGCAGCGTTGTATCTAGTTTTATACGTGCGATAATAGGCCCTGTTTTTGTGCCTTGGTGGATGGTTAAATAGGTAGGCGCAGGACCCGAGTTTCGACAAGCAATTAACAGCTTGGTTTTCCCCATCATGGGAACGGCTTTAAAGCGCGCGGAACCCTTGTTTCGAACAGCCAAGTATTTGTTATCCGCTAAGGCGCTATTATCAAACTGATCTGCCCAATGCGGATGGATTTTAGGCTCCACAAAACGGATCATGTTTCCCCAGGCTTTTTGGGAGGCGACAGGTTGATTTAGTAGAAAAGATTTGAGCTGCGCAATCGTTTTTTCGTCTTCCGGTTTGTAATGCTTGTAGGTAGGAGAATCATCCGGAATATCTTCGTCGCGGGAGTTATTAAAGAAGGCCATGTAGCGGTAATATTCTTCATGACGAATCGGATCATAGGGGTGTGAATGGCATTGAACACAGCCAAAACTTGTCCCTTGAAGCACCTCCCAAGTCGTATTAACGCGGTCTAATATAGCTGCCGTTCTAAACTCTTCATCCTCGGTTCCCCCTTCATCGTTATTGGTGGTATTGCGGTGGAAGGCCGTGGCGATGTAGTCGCTTTCTTGTGGATTATCCAGTAAGTCTCCTGCGAGTTGTTCCTTAATAAACTGATCGTAAGGCTTGTTTTGATTGAATGAAGCGATGATATAATCCCGGTATTTCCAAATGCTACGCCCCTCATCTTTCTCATATCCTTTGGTGTCCGCATAGCGCGCTAAGTCCATCCACATGGAGGCCCATTTTTCTCCAAAATGAGGCGATTTCAACAACTTATCCACCTGCTTTTCATAGGCTTCATCCGACTTATCCTTTTCAAATTCCTGGTAATCTGATGGCGTAGGGGGAAGCCCTGTTAAGTCCAAATAAAGTCTACGCAATAGGTCTGGTTTTGCCGCCGTTTCAGTAGGAGATAAGCCCTGATTTTTTTGTTCAGCTTGGACAAAATAATCCAACTCATTCTTTGCCCATCCACTCGAAATTCCTACCCAGCTCAGCGCCTTTTCCCACCAACTTCCTACCGGCACGTTAGGGGCT
>CANLVU010000050.1 GCA_947494535.1 Cytophagaceae bacterium | reverse complement strand
CCTGCGATTGTAGGTCCAGAAGTAAATGTGGAAGAAGCAGCGGCTAAAATAGTTTGGGGTAAGTTCTTGAATAATGGCCAAACCTGTATTGCTCCCGATTATCTTTATTTGCATGAGAAGAATTATTTCTCTTTTTTGAAGGCTTTGGAGGCTACAGTGGAAACCTTCTATGGAAAAAACGTGGCTAAAAGTAAAGATTATGCTCGCATTGTTAATCGCCGTCATTTTGATCGTATTGTTTCGATTTTAGAGGATGCGAAGGAAAAAGGAGCCCAAGTTTTGTTTGGAGGAAAGACTGATTCAGATGATTGTTTTATTGAGCCAACTGTTCTAGTTAATTGCACTCCTGACATGCGCATTATGCAAGAGGAAATTTTTGGCCCTATCCTACCGGTGATGTCGTTCCAAGATGAGTTAGAAGTTACTTCAACCATTCGAAAAGGAGATAAACCGCTTGCCTTATATGTATTTTCAACGAATACGGAGTTTAGTCAGTACATTTTAGATCATACTAGCTCAGGAACATCGGTGGTAAATGATTGTTTAATTCAATTTGGACATAATGAATTGCCTTTTGGAGGTGTAAATCACTCAGGTATAGGTAAATCAGGTGGACACTATGGATTTATTGAGTTTTCTAACCAAAAATCGGTGGTTATTCAACGCACTAATTTATTAAAGAATTTCTATCCTCCTTACGGTGTGAAAGTGCGCTGGATGATTGATTTTGTATTAAAATGGCTTTAAGATTATTCACATTAGGGTGTTTGTTTTTATGGTCTTGCCAAAGTTCTCCCGATTCTCAGGGTGAGAATATTCCAGATAAGCGAGCGATTGCTACTGGTCAACAAGCAGAAAAGAACGTTCAATTTTTAACACTTCAATTAGAAGATCAACCCAGTGCGAATCTCTATTATTTGCGTGCTAAAAATTATTTAGCACTTCATGCCTACGGATTAGCAGATCAAGATATGGAGAAAGCCCTTCGTGATAACCCTGGTGAACCTGCCTATTTAGCTCTTTCTTCAGTCATTAAACAAAAGGTTGAGGATTATTCTACCTCAATCGACCGGGCGAAATTGGTTGAAATTACCGATTGGAATTCTCCACAAAATAGTCTTTTGTTAGCTCAGAATTATTTTGCCACTAAGCAAATGAGTTTAGGTCGCATTTATTTAAAGAAAATGGATCCAGCAAATTTGCCTGAGTTGGATAAGAATAATTTAATGGCGTTGAAAGATTTTGCTGTTTCTGATTCTTTTCGTCTTTACAGTTTGATGGAGCAAAAACCAAAGGATGAATCTCTTTTAGTTTACCTCTTTTATGAACACGGTTTGAATCTAATTCCTGCGCTTGAATACCAGAGTCTTATTCTTGAAAGTTTAAAGAAATACCCCATGGATCCCTATTTTATGCGGTATTGGGCTCGTTTTTTAGTCAAAATGAAAAAGTATACCCAGGCAGCCTCTGTTTACAAACAAGTATTAAAAGTATATCCCAAAACAAAATCAATGCAAGCAGAATTAGTCTATTTTGACTTAGCCAAACAGGGTTTATTGCCTACCAAGCGAAAAGAATCAGTCGCCGATTCTTTAGATATTTCAGTAGATTCATTGACTCAAAATTAATCAGGTGCTCATTTCAATACATTGCACCTTAATTTGTAACTTTACACAAATTTTTTAGAATGATCAAAATTACATTTCCCGACGGACAAGTAAGAGAATTTGAAAATGGAATCACTCCTTTTCAAGTCGCTATGTCCATTTCAGAAGGTTTAGCACGGAATGTGTTAGCAGCTAATTTAAATGGCGAAGTAGTAGATTCTTCCACTACTATCAACGCTGATGCAACTTTGCAATTGTTAACCTGGAATGATACGGATGGTAAAAAGACCTTTTGGCATTCTTCTGCTCACTTATTAGCAGAAGCGATTGAAGCTTTACACCAAGGTACTAAATTTGGTATTGGTCCGGCCATAGAAAATGGATTTTATTACGATATTGACTTAGGAGAGCAAGAATTTGGTTCAGATCAATTCAAAGCGATCGAAGATAAAATGCTCGAATTAGCTCGTACAAAAAATGAATATATACGTACGTCTGTTTCTAAGGCAGATGCTATCTCTTATTTCAAAGAAAAAGGTGATGAGTACAAATTAGAGTTGATTGATGGTCTAGCGGATGGTTCCATTACTTTTTATAACCAGGGTAACTTCACGGATTTATGCCGTGGGCCACATATTCCGAATACTGGATTCATTAAATCAGTAAAATTGCTTTCGATAGCAGGCGCTTATTGGCGTGGCGATGAAAAACGCAAGCAATTAACACGTATTTATGCGATTACTTTTCCTAAAGCAAAGGAGTTAGAAGAGTACTTGAACTTATTAGAAGAAGCTAAACGCCGTGACCACCGCAAATTAGGTAAGGAAATGGAGTTATTCGCCTTTTCTGAAAAAGTAGGTATGGGTCTTCCATTATGGTTGCCTAAAGGAACTTTATTACGGGAGCGTCTAGAGAATTTTTTACGTCGGGCCCAAGTGAGAGCGGGATATTCACCAGTAATTACCCCACACATAGCGAGCAAAGAATTATACGTGACCTCTGGTCACTATGCGAAATACGGAAAGGACTCTTTCCAACCAATTCGTACGCCAGATGAGAATGAAGAATTCTTTTTGAAGCCAATGAATTGCCCACACCATTGTGAAATTTATAAGACAAAGCCACGCTCTTACAAGGATTTGCCTTTGCGATTAGCTGAATTTGGTACGGTGTATCGATATGAACAAAGTGGTGAATTACATGGATTAACTAGAGTTAGAGGCTTTACCCAAGACGATGCTCATATATTCTGTCGTCCTGATCAGGTGGAAGATGAATTCATGAAGGTAATCGACCTGGTATTATATGTTTTCAAAGCTTTGGGCTTTGACACCTATTCTGCACAAGTTTCTTTACGAGATAAAGAAAATAAAGAAAAATACATTGGTAACGATGAAGATTGGGATCGGGCAGAATCTGCTATTATTCGTTCTGCAGAAGAAAAGGGATTGCCTTATGTAATTGAATATGGTGAAGCTGCTTTCTATGGTCCTAAATTAGATTTCATGGTAAAGGATGCTTTAGGCCGTAAGTGGCAATTAGGAACCATCCAAGTAGATTACCAGTTACCTCAGCGTTTTGAATTAGAATACACAGGTTCAGATAATATGAAGCACCGTCCAGTGATGATACACCGGGCACCTTTTGGTTCATTAGAGCGTTTTGTGGCTATTTTAATTGAAAATACAGCCGGCAATTTCCCTCTTTGGTTATCCCCTGACCAAATAGCAGTTCTGCCTATTTCTGAGAAATACGAAGATTATGCGAATGAATTGTATCTACGTTTACAAGAAAAGGATTTACGAGGTTATGTAGATCACCGAAATGAAAAAATGGGCCGTAAAATTAGGGATGCAGAAATTGCTAAAGTTCCTTTTATGATTGTAGTAGGTGAAAAAGAGCAAGCCGAAGGAATTGTTAGTGTTCGTAAGAAGGGTGATGGCGATGTGGGATCGATGACTTTAGATGCTTTTATTGCGATGGCACAAGAAGAAATCCAGTCCTTAACCTATGAAAAATAGGAGCTTATGCGTTTTTTGCTTGCAAATGCGTTACATTTGATTTAAGTTTCTAATTATTACATATTAAACCCATTTTATTTTATGGCTTTACGCCCGAATAACAATTACAGAGGAAATAGAAGAGAAGAAGAACCCTACCGGATTAATCAGTTGATTCGTGGTGTGGAAGAAGTTCGATTAGTAGGTGAGAATATTGAGATTGGAGTATATCCTTTTGAGAAAGCATTAGAACTTGCTGTTGCTCAGAGTTTAGATTTAGTGGAGATATCTCCTAAAGCAGTTCCTCCGGTTTGTAAGATCATTGATTATGCTAAATTTAAGTATGATCAAAAGAAGAAGCAAAAGGAAATCAAGGCGAATGCAACGAAAACAGTCATTAAAGAAATACGTTTTGGTCCTAACACGGATGAACACGATTTCAATTTCAAATTAAAACATGCAGTTAATTTCTTAAAAGAAGGGGCTAAAGTGAAAGCTTATGTACACTTTGTGGGAAGAACGATTGTGTTTAAAGAAAGAGGTGAGATGTTATTGTTGAACTTTGCTAAAGGTCTAGAGGACGTAGGTAAGCCAGACGATATGCCTAAATTAGAAGGTAAGCGTATGAGTATCATCTTCTCCCCTAAGGCTATCAAGAAATAATTTTCAAATGAATGATGGATTTTTAGGGTAATTTTCATTACTTTTGCATTCCAAATTTCAAAATTTAATTTTTACATAATTATCAAACAATGCCAAAAATTAAAACTAACTCTGGAGCGAAAAAGCGTTTCAAAGTAACAGGAACTGGTAAGATTAAGCGTAAACACGCATTTCATAGCCATATCCTAACAAAGAAAACAACTAAGCAAAAGCGTAATTTAGTTCACGCTACCTTAGTTCACCCTACTGATATGGACCGCGTTAAATTAATGTTAGGTCTTTAATTAGTATTTAAGTTATTGTTAAACCAGAAAGAAGGCTTAAATAAGTAATCGAGAGATTCGCCTCATTTCAAAAAACAAAAAAATTATGCCAAGAAGTGTCAATCACGTAGCCTCAAGAGCTAGAAGAAAGAAAATCCTTAAGTTAGCAAAAGGATTTTACGGTCGCGGAAAAAATGTCTGGACTGTAGCAAAAAACAAAGTAGAGAAAGGTTTGCAATATGCGTACCGTGACCGTAAAGTTAAGAAAAGAGATTTTCGTGGTTTATGGATTCTACGTATCAATGCAGCGGCTCGTCAAGAAGGTCTTTCTTACTCAGCGTTCATGGGTAAATACAATAAATCTGGAATGACTTTAAATCGTAAAGTTTTAGCTGACTTAGCGATGAATCACCCAGAAGCATTTAAAGCAGTTTTGAAGAACTTGAAGTAATTCATTTTTCTACATAAAGAGAGCCCCGAATTTTTCGGGGCTTTTTTTTTATGCCTATATTTGTCTAATGATGAATCAGCCGATTTACCTTGATTATGCAGCAACGACTCCGGTTCACCCGGAGGTGTTATCGGCTATGCTACCCTATTTTACGGAGGTTTTTGGGAATGCTGGTTCATCCGCTCATTTATACGGCTGGAGAGCCGCAGAAGCGGTAGAGCAATCTCGAACAATACTAGCAACTTATTTTCAAGTCAAACCATCGGAAGTTATTTTTACTTCCGGAGCTACAGAATCAATCAACTTAGCGATACGTGGTTTTCTGCATGGAAAACCTAAAGGACATCTCATTACGAGTGTTCTAGAACACAAAGCTGTGCTTGAAGTATTTCATGCTTTAGCGCTTGAAGGTTGGTCGGTGTCTTATCTTTTGGAAGTTGCAGATTTAGAAAAAACCATTCGTACAGATACAGTGTTAGTTTCACTGATGTTGGTTAATAATGAATTGGGAACAATTCTTGATTCTGAATTAGTATTGCGATTGTGCGAAGAGCGCGGTATTTGCTTCCATTCAGATGCTACTCAGGCAATTGGTAAACTATCGTTGACTAAATTGCCTCACCTACTTAGTTTCAGCGGTCATAAGATTTATGGACCTAAGGGTATAGGAGCATTAATTGCTCGAGTTCCTTTACAGCCAATTCTATATGGTGGTGGTCAAGAACGAGGTTTGCGCCCTGGTACTTTGCCAGTTCCTTTGATTGTGGGTTTATCTAAAGCGATTGAAATGATTCCTGTGTGGCTTTCTAAAGCTTCTTTTTATCAGAATGCTAAAGATCGCTTAATTGCTTTCCTTCCATTGATTAATTCCCCTCTCAACTCAGTTCCTGCCATTCTTAATTTTACGCTGAAAGGTGCTGATTGGGAAAAAATGTTTCAAATTTTGAATGGTTTAGCCTTTTCGAATGGTTCAGCTTGTAATGCCAAGACGGAATTACCTTCTCACGTGTTGAAAGCCATTGGACATTCGGATGAAGATGCCTTAGCAAGTGGTCGATTTAGCTTGGGTTATTTCACAACGGAAGAGGAAATCGACCGGATATGTGAATTACTTTCTACTAATTTACCCAAACTCGTATGAAAGAGCTATATACTGTCATCCAACAAGTGAAAGATTTGCAACAGGCTGGGTTGAAATTTGTTTTAGCAACCGTTGTTCGCGTTGAAGGCAGTGCTTACCGTCGTCCAGGTGCTCGAATGTTGATCGCGGAAGATGGAAACTGGTGGGGAGGAATTTCGGGTGGTTGTTTAGAAGGGGATATTTTGAAAAAGGCTCAATTGGCGCTTTTTTCTCAATCTTATAAAACAATTACTTATGACACACGAGAAGAAGATCCGTTTGCTTTAGGTATAGGGTTAGGTTGTCAAGGAGTCTTTGAAATACATTTAAATCCATTTCAGGATCAAATTAATTCGCTTGTAGATGCTCTTGAAATACATCTAGGGGGAAATGTGGCGCATACATTGAATACGCACTATTCGGCTGGTTTTCAAATTGAATTAGTGCCAGCCACTGTATCCCACGCTAGTGAATGGGTGGATGAAAGATTCACGGAATATTTATCGGCCCCTATGACGGTTTGGTTGTATGGGAATCAATTTGATGCACAGGGATTCATTCAACAATCGAATGGCTTAGCGTGGCGAGTGAATTGGGTTGGGAATTTAGCCAAAATGTCATCGAATATACCGGTCCAAGGGCGCTATAGTTATGATGAACTTTGGCCTATTCAATCTTCCGATTTTATTGTGATGATGACACATGATTTAGAAAAGGATGTGAAGATCTTGGAAAAATTACTGGCCTCCCCCATTAAGCCAGCCTACATAGGAATTTTAGGACCGAAAAAAAGATTTGAAAAGCTTCAAAACCATTTCAAGGAAGACTTAGTTACATTATTACCTATATCGACTCCTATTGGTCTTGATATTGGTGCTGAGGGACCAGATGAGATAGCTATCTCCATAATTTCAGAAATATTATCAATCAAAAATAACAGAAATGGGCAGCGTCTACGTTTACGAGATCGCGCCATTCACGAATAACATGAGTAATCAGATCAACCGCCTAAAAGAACAAATTGCCCCATTACGTGATGCTTTAGTGCATCATCCCATTAATTCTTTTATTCAAAGTACGACCGAGTTAGAAGTATTTATGAAGCATCACGTCTTTGCTGTATGGGACTTTATGTCTTTAGTGAAGAAGTTACAGCAGGAATTTACTTGTGTCGAAGTGCCTTGGAATCCTAAAGGTCCTGCCGAAGTTCGGTATTTAATTAATGAGATTGTTTTAGGTGAAGAGTCTGATGTGGACCAAAATGGTGTTTATATTAGCCATTTCGAGCTTTATCTACGTGCAATGGAGGAATTGTCTTTTATGCCTTCACCTTTCTTACACGAATTAAGAAATTTTGCGAATTTGGATGAATTATTATTGGCTATTCCCAAATCCACAATCCCGGAATCCGTAAAAACTTTTTTAACGTTCACATTTTCTGCGGTTCAAAACAGGACCATTGAGGAGGTCGCGGCCATTTTTACTTTCGGAAGAGAGGATATTATCCCTGAGATGTTCCAGGTTATTGTGGATCAATTGAAGGTTGATTCTCCTGATAAAGTAGAGACTTTAGTTTATTATTTAGAACGCCATATCGAAGTGGATGGTGGCCATCATAGCGAATTAGCTTATAAAATGATGGAACATTTATGCGGTGAAGACGAAACTAAGTGGCAGAAGGCTACTCAGGCTGCCGTGGAGTCGTTGCAGGTGAGGTTGAGGTTGTGGGATGGGATTGTTCATAATAGATAATAGATTATAGAGTAGAGAGTAAAGATGTGGCATAAAAAAAGCACGATCTAGAACAGATCGGGCTTTTTTGATTACTGCTTAGGCTTATTTTACTTCTTCAAAAGATACGTCTTCCGCTCCCCCATCCGATGCATTTGCATCTGCTGATTGAGTTGCTTCTCCGCCTTCTGCTTCAGCCCCTGCCGCATACATCTCTTGAGATGCTGCCGTCCAAGCCGTATTTAATTTTTCTAATCCAGCATCGATACCGGCTAAATCTTGAGCAGCATGAGCCACTTTTAATTCTGCCAAAGCACCTTCGATCGCCGTTTTATTTCCTTCCGATAATTTCTCACCGTATTCTTTCAATTGCTTGTCCGATTGGAAAATCAACGCATCTGCTTGATTAATCTTTTCTACTTTTTCTTTTTCTAATTTATCCGATGCCTCGTTTGCTTTTGCTTCGTTACGCATTTTCTCGATATCAGCGTCAGTTAAGCCGCTAGATGCCTCGATACGTATTTTTTGTTCTTTACCTGTTCCTTTGTCTTTAGCAGAAACATTCAAGATACCATTCGCATCAATATCAAATGTTACTTCGATTTGAGGTACACCACGTTGTGCAGGTGGCAAACCATCTAAGTGGAAACGGCCTAATGAACGATTGTCTTTCGCCATTGGACGCTCACCTTGAAGAACGTTTAATTCTACGGAAGGCTGGTTATCCGCTGCTGTAGAGAATGTTTCAGACTTCTTCGTCGGAATCGTTGTATTCGATTCGATCAATTTTGTGAATACACCACCCATTGTTTCGATACCTAAAGAAAGCGGCGTTACGTCTAACAATAATACGTCTTTCACCTCTCCTGTTAATACTCCACCTTGGATAGCAGCTCCGATCGCAACAACCTCATCTGGATTCACTCCTTTAGAAGGCTTTTTGCCAAAGAATTTCTCCACTTCCTCCTGAATACGAGGTATACGTGTTGAACCTCCTACTAAGATAACCTCATCGATATCCGAGTTCGTGTAACCTGCATTTTTCATGGCACGCTTACACGGTTCTAATGTACGTTGGATTAAGCTATCTGCTAATTGCTCGAATTTCGCTTTTGATAAAGAACGTACTAAGTGTTTCGGAATACCATCTACCGGCATAATGTACGGTAAGTTGATTTCCGTTGCAGCACTAGAGCTTAATTCGATTTTCGCTTTTTCTGCCGCTTCTTTTAAACGCTGTAAAGCCATTGGATCTTTACGCAAGTCGATATTCTCGTCAGCGATAAATTCTTCTGCTAACCAGTTGATGATTACTTGGTCAAAGTCATCACCACCTAAGTGCGTATCGCCATCTGTTGATTTTACTTCGAATACGCCATCCCCTAATTCAAGTACCGATACGTCAAACGTACCACCACCTAAGTCGAATACCGCAATCTTCATATCCTTACCACCTTTGTCTACACCATAAGCAAGTGCAGCTGCCGTAGGTTCGTTGATGATACGTTTTACTTCTAAACCAGCGATTTGACCGGCTTCTTTCGTCGCCTGACGTTCTGCATCATTAAAGTAAGCTGGAACAGTGATGACAGCTTCAGTAACCGTTTGGCCTAAATAATCCTCTGCCGTTTGCTTCATTTTTGTTAAAATCTGCGCAGAAATTTCTTGAGGAGTATATAAACGATCACCAATGCGAACACGTGGTGTATCATTATTTCCTTGCTCTACCGAGTAAGAAATCGTTTTTAGTTCAGAGCTAACCTCTGAATATTTTTTACCCATGAATCGCTTCACAGATGAAATCGTATTCTGTGGATTTGTAATCGCTTGTCTTTTTGCCGGATCACCTACTTTACGTTCGCCGTTCTCTAAAAATGCAACGATCGATGGAGTCGTACGTCTACCTTCTGAGTTTGCAATAACGACTGCCTCGTTCCCCTCCATTACCGCCACACATGAGTTGGTGGTTCCTAAGTCAATTCCAATAATTTTTCCCATGATTATTTTTTAATATTTTGACAGCATTTATACAAGGAATATGCCATTGTAGATTGTCAAAGGCTTTTGTGACATATTGTCACCTTTTAATTTAAAATTAGCTAGCTAACGGAAAAAATGGCGATATGTGGTATATTTGCGAATTAATAAATAGACTATTATGTCCGAATCAAAAGATTTTAATTGGGTAGAAGGCCCAGAACCGCATAGAGCACGTACACGTGCCATTGTTAGAGCACATCCTGAAGTGAAGAATTTAATAGGTAAGAATCCAATGACGTTTGTTTGGATCTTGGCTTGTGTAGGTATGCAGATCGCCATGGCTTATTTTATCAAGGATTATCCTTGGTGGGCGATTGTAGGTGTAGCATGGATTTTTGGGGCATTCCCAACGCACACTTTGTTTGTGTGTATTCACGAATCAGCTCATAATTTAATTTTCAAAAAGAATTCCTGGAATGTATTTGCGGGAATCATTGCTAACTTCCCTTCCCTATTTCCTACAGCCATTTCCTTCAAAAATTTTCATTTAAAGCACCACGCTTTTCAGGGAGTACATGAATTAGATGCTGATTTGCCTGATTATTGGGAGGCAAAATTGATTGATAATTATTTCATCGGTAAGATGATTTGGTTGTTGTTATTCCCCTTCTTTCAAGGCATTCGCACGATGAGATGTTTAGAATTAGCTGTTTTTGATCGTCCAGTGATAATGAATATTATAGCTCAAATAGCATTTGATGCAGTAATTGTTTATTTCTGGGGGTGGTCAGCGCTAGCTTATATGGGATTAAGTTTCTTATTCTCTGTAGGGTTACATCCCCTGGGTGCTCGTTGGATTCAAGAACATTTCTTAGTGTTAGACAAGAATCAAGAGACTTATTCTTATTATGGAAATTTGAATGGCATTAATATGAATGTGGGTTACCATAACGAACACCACGATATGCCATCTGTCCCTTGGAATAATTTGCCAAAACTAAAGGCAGCCGCTCCTGAGTTTTATGAAAACTTAAAGTATCACACTTCCTTCGTGAAGTTATTCTTTACCTTCTTATTCTCACAAGAACTCGGTTTATATTCTCGTATTGCACGAAAAGACCGTGATGGAGTTCCATTGACAGATCAATCGATGCCGGATATAGAGCTCATAAATAAAGCCTAAAGCTTTATTTAAAGATTAAAGTATAAAGCACAAAGAATAATGATTGAATCGCCTTTGGCGATGAGTATTTAAAATATTCTTCACGAATTAATTAAAAAAGGGATCAATCATTGATCCCTTTTTTTAAAACCTACTTTATACTTTATACTTTATACTTTATACTTTGTGCTTTATGCTTTAGTAAGTATGCGCGCTTCCCCATGCACAACCACCACCAACTCCGGTCCAGCCAAATTAGTAATCTCTACTCCCGACTTTTTCACAGCGATGTTTAATTGATTTGCACGGAAGTTGATTTTGAAGGAGAATTCGTTCCACTGTTTTGGCAAGAATGGATTGAAATGCAAAGTGTGACCCTTTAAGCGCATTCCACCAAAACCTTTTATAATCGACATCCAAGTTCCCGCCATACTGGTGATGTGGCAACCATCTTCTGTATCGTTATTGTAATCATCTAAGTCTAGACGTGCTGCACGTGTGTAGAATTCATATGATTTGTCTTCTTTACCTAGCTTAGCGGCTAAAATGCTGTGAACGCATGGGCTTAAAGAAGATTCGTGTACCGTGATAGGTTCGTAGAAATTGTAATTGCGCTCTAATTCTTCTAGGCTGAAATCGTCTTCGAAAAAATAGATTCCTTGTAATACGTCCGCTTGTTTTATGTAGCAAGAACGTAAAATGCGATCCCAAGACCATTTTTGGTTGATTGGTCTTTCCGCTGCAATGGCCTCAACGGGTGCGATAACTTTGTCTAAGAAACCATCTTGTTGCAAATAGATTCCCTGCTTTTCATCGCGAGGGAAATACATGTTTTCGATAATATGCTGGAATTGCGCTATTTCTTCTTTTGCAAATGCTGTGGAAGTAATTTTAGCAGCAGCTTCTGCAGGGTAATTCTGTTGAATCTCTTCGTAAACTTCAAGCGTGTATTTTAAACACCAAGTGGCGATGTAATTCGTATACCAGTTATTATTTACGTTGTTTTCGTATTCATTAGGGCCTGTTACGCCTAGCATGACGTATTTCTGCTTGTCCTCCGACCAGTTTACGCGTTGCGCCCAGAAACGTGCGATTCCGACCAACACTTCCCAACCGTATTCCACTAGATGTTTACGATCGTCTGTGTAATTCACGTAGTCCATAATCGCGTAGGCAATGGCTCCGTTACGGTGGATTTCTTCGAAGGTGATTTCCCACTCATTGTGGCACTCTTCTCCGTTCATCGTCACCATTGGATAAAGCGCCGCTCCTTTGTTGAAACCTAGTTTTCCAGCGTTTTCAATGGCGCGGTCTAATTGTTTCCATCGGTAGATTAATAGGTTTTTGGAAACTTTTGCCGGAGCGGTTCCTAAATAGAATGGAATGCAATAGGCTTCTGTGTCCCAATAAGTTGATCCGCCGTATTTCTCACCAGTAAAGCCTTTAGGTCCAATATTTAAACGATCGTCCTCCCCTGTGTAGGTTGAGTTCATTTGAAAGATATTGAAACGTATACCTTGTTGAGCGGATGCATCACCAGAAATGATGATATCGTTAATTGACCATTTTTTAGCCCAAGCTGCTGCTTGTTCCTGAAGCATTTGCTCGAATCCTTTAGCCGAAATACGCGCTAAATAGTCTGAGGCAATCTTTTCAAAGGACGCTGTTGGGTGATTCTCTGAACTGATATTAACCGCATACTTGATGATGGTTAATTTTTCGCCTTGCTT
>CANLVU010000049.1 GCA_947494535.1 Cytophagaceae bacterium | reverse complement strand
GGAGTGGAGCGTCTTTGGTCTATTTCTTTACAAGAATTTGTTAAAAATGATAAAGGAGAGTTAGTAGCATTGCTTATTGGTGACATCGTTTACAACATGAAAGATGGGAAAATGGAGCAAGAAGTAATTAATAGTAGAAAAATACCATGTGATATAGCCCTTATAGCTGCAGGATTTTTACATACTGATCATGACAATTTATTTGAGCAATTATTGTCTGTAGGAGTGAAGTCGGATGATCGAGGCAACTTAGTTGCTAATTTAACTTATCAATCTGAAAATGAGAAAGTTTTTATTGCAGGTGATGCAAGACGTGGCCAATCACTAGTGGTTTGGGCCATATCTGAAGGTCGAGAAGCAGCTAGGAATATAGACTTATTTCTAATGGGTAAAACAAGTTTAGAGGGCAAATCTGTATCTAGTTTTGATGTATTAGCGAAATAAATTTTTAAGCATATATTTCATTTACTAAATATATTTACTACATTTGTGCTCTCTTAAATGCTAGGAGAGATGCCTGAGAGGCCGAAAGGACATGTTTGCTAAACATGCGTACTGGTAACGGTACCGAGGGTTCGAATCCCTCTCTCTCCGCAGTCAATTTTCGGGGTGTAGCGTAGCCCGGTATCGCGCTTGGTTTGGGACCAAGAGGTCGTAGGTTCGAATCCTGCCACCCCGACAAAAGTCAATTTATGAGGAAGTGTTTTACACCAATTGTAAATTGACTTTTATGTTGATTAAGGTTCCGTAGCTCAGTTGGATAGAGCAACTGCCTTCTAAGCAGTAGGTCTTTGGTTCGAATCCAAACGGAATCACACATTTATCTTATTAATTGAAAGGATTTATTCAAATCCTTTTTTTTATTTCACTTTCTTAAATCTGCTAAAATTCGTAAATTGAGTCAAATAGCTCATTATTAGGCATGAATATACCTGAATTAAGAAATAAAATAGATCACATTGATGATTCCATCCTTTTACTTTTAGTGAAGCGAATGGAATTTGTAGAGGAGATTGGTAAATTAAAACGCGAATCAAATGCGGTTATTTATCATCCGGATCGGGAGAAGGAAATCATTGATCGTTTAGCAAGTCAATATATAGGTAAATTAAAAAAAGAAGCTATTGAGGCTATTTTCCTAGAGATATTTGGCGTTTCCCGTAATTTAGAATTGCCTGAGATCATCTGTTATTTAGGCCCAGAAGGTAGTTTTACACATCAAGCAGCAGAAAATCGATTTGGTGCTGTCGCTGATTACATTTCATTGCCATCCATTAAATCTGTGTTTGAGTCTGTTGAAACTGGCCGGGCAAAATACGGTGTTGTACCCATTGAGAACAATCAAGAGGGTATGGTTAAGGAGACAATGGATCTATTGAATGAAAAAAATCTATATGTCATTTCTGAGATAATTATTCCAGTAAACTTTTGTTTAGCTTCTAAGCATAATGGAGTCCAAGGAATTAAAAGAATCTATTCAAAAGATATAGCCTTTCAGCAATGTAAAGGATTCTTAAACGATTATTTCTCAGGTCAAGAGGAAGATTTCTTCATTCAAGTGGATTCTACTTCTCGTGCTGCTAAATTAGCTGTTGAGGAGGAGGATGGAGCTGCCTTGTGTTCGCATATCGCGGCTAAGATCTATTCTTTACCGATTTTGTTTGATAACATCCAAGATAATGATGCGAATCAAACACGTTTTTTTATTATTTCTAAAGTCGAAAATTTAAAGAAAACGGATAAGGATAAGACAAGTTTAGCGGTGAAATTAAAGAATGATGATAAGCCTGGGGCTCTTTTATCACTTTTGCAGGATTTCGAATCGAGAGGAATAAACTTATTGAAAATTGAATCGAGACCTCAGAAAGACACCAATGAATTTAAATTTTGGTTCTTTATTGACATTGAAGGCAATAAGTTAGATCAAAAAATACAAGAATTATTAGATAAGAGAAGTGACGAATTAGTTTTCTTGGGAAGTTACATGAACTTGTGCTAAATACAGTTTTGCCCAGGCTAAATCTGCAGTGATTTGATTCTTTAATTCATCAAAGGAATCAAATCGCTTTTCTGATCTAATTTTCTCCATAAATTTGATTTCGATTCCCTGGCCATAAATATCTCCATCAAATCCCAAGATATGCGTTTCGATGTGAATTCCTTCATCTTTATTCAAAGTAGGACGGTAGCCCATATTTGTCAAACCAAAGTATGCGCCGGCTTTAATATGTACTTCGCATAAATACACGCCTAATTGTGGAATGAATTTGTTATCTGCATTTAGTGACATATTTGCCGTGGGAAATCCAATTTTGCGGCCATTCTGATTTCCATGAACTACGGTACCTGAAACAGCAAAGTTTTGACCTAACATGGCATTAGCCTTAGCCACTTCTCCTTCTGAAAGGTATTTCTTTATTTGTGAGGAACTAACAATCACTTCATCTACTTTAGCCACATCTATTGAAATAGCTTCTAATTCTACAGGAAAATGAGTTTTTATAAACGATATAGATCCCTCTCTGTTTTTTCCAAAATGGTTATCATAACCTAAAACCACCTTCGTCGCTTTAAATTTAGTAAGTAGAAGATCCTGAATAAAGTTTCTAGCCGGTAACTCGACAAGATAAGAATCAAAAGGTAGGATTATTGCGTAATCAATACCTAGAGCCTCCAATGCCACCGTTTTCTCCTGGTTTGGCATTAATAATTCATTTCGTTTTCCCGTAAAATAATCTGCTGGATGATTAGAAAAAGTGATAACACAGGTTTTCAGGCCGTTGTCTTTAGCTACTTTTAAGCAGCCTTCAATTACCTTTAAATGGCCTAAATGCAAGCCATCAAACATACCAATTGTCACCGCAGTATCGGAATCAATCTGTACTGTATCGAAACTATAAAAGCACTTCATGTAATTCGCTATTAAATGTGGCCACCTCTTGTGCTTTATCTAAACCCCAATCTCCAATTTTTGTTCGAACTAATTCGCTCATGTATGCACCCGATTGACATTTAATGCCAAAATCACGTACAATACTTCGTATATAGGTTCCTTTACTACATTCAATTTCAAAGCCTATCTCTGGAAAATGTGTTGCATTAATTTCCATTTTATATACTTCTACCTCCCTAATTTTAATATCTAAATCTTCTGCGTTCACTCCATTTCTAGCATGGGTAAACAAACGTTGACCATTTAATTTAATCGCTGAGTAAATAGGAGGGACTTGCTGAATGGTTCCAAGAAATGTATTACGCACCTCCTCTAACAGAGATGAATCAATATGCTCAATTGGATATTCTCCATCAAATGCTGTTTCCAAATCAATGGAAGGAGTCGTTTTACCTAACACTAGTTTACCAGTGTAGGTCTTAGGTAGAGATTGAAAATAATCAATCTTCTTCGTGTATTTACCCACACACATAATTAATATACCGGTAGCTAAAGGATCTAACGTACCTGCGTGACCAATCTTTTTAAATCGCCCCAGATTCCGAATCTTCTTCACGACATCAAATGAAGACCATTCTCTAGGCTTATTAATGACATAAAACTTATCTTGAACTTCCGTTAATTCATCCACAAGTAAATACTTAATAAAAGTCCAATAATGATGCGATAATAACCAAACAAAGCGAATCCATATCGCTTAACAAAACCCACCATCCATTTGATAGTTAATAAGGCCACAACGAAACTAATCACCGTCCCAATACTTAGAAAATGAATGTGTTCTTTTGTAAATAAGACGTCCAAATCATTTCGATAGTCTACTAGTTTTTTTGCGCAAGCGCCTAAAATAGTTGGAATCCCTAATAAAAAAGAATATTCTACAGCTGCCGAATGACTAAGACCTAAAACTCGACCCCCTACAATAGACGCCCCAGAACGAGAAACACCTGGAATCATAGCAATACACTGAAATAAACCAATTTTAAATGCATTAATATAAGATATCGAGTGAATTTCGATCGAATCAGCTTTAGCAGGTAGCCACTTATCAATTCGGACCAAAAGTAATCCTCCTAAAATCCATGATCCAGCAATAAACCAATACCCTTGAAATAAGGCTTCTAAAAAATCATCTAATAAAATACCTAAAATAACGGCTGGAATAAATGAGGCAATAATGGTATAGTAAATCGATAAACCCGATGCAAATAAGCGCTTAAAGTAAAGAAATGGAACTGCTGCAATGGCTCCTAATTGTACAAAAACAGTAAAAAAATTAAGAAACTTAGAATTTTCAATCCCTAATAAATTTTCAGAAACAATTAGATGGGCCGTAGAAGATACAGGTAAGAATTCTGTTAAACCCTCCACTAAACCTAATATAATTGTTTTTAGAATATCTGTCATTAACGCTTCCACTTAAAAAGTGAGAACACAGGAATAATGATTCCAACCAAAACAAGAATAGGGCCTAGGGTTAGGCCTAAAAAGCTAAAGCCAAATTCCTCTTTATCTAAGGTCATAACAAAAAAACCGATTAACATAATTCCAATACCTAGTAAGAGAATTTTAATTTCTTTGGCCCCTAATGGCATATTTGATTGACTCATATTAGAATAGGTTTGTATGTTGAATTTTTAAGTAGGTAGAAATAGAGAAATAAGAAGCTATTAAACTGAATAGGGTACAAAAACCTACACAGACAAGTGCTAACTGAACTTGATTATTAATTTGAAAAAATAAGGATGATATTTCTGGAATAGAGGTAGAGAAATATAAAAATGCTCCATCAGCTAAGACAAAACCAATTAATCCACCTAAGAAACCCACAAATAATGAATTTAATAGATAAGGCTTTTGAATAAATCCATTGGTGCTTCCAAGTAACTGCATTGTTTTTATTAAAACACGGTTTCCATGAATATGAAGTCGAATGTTATTCGCTAATTGAACATAAACAAATAAAACTAAAAGGATAATTAAGATCACACCTACATAACCCACTGCCTTAATCTTACCTAAAAGTGAACCGATAAAAGTATTCGGATAAGTAACCTCATAAACTTCAGGCCTTGTTTGAATCTCAGCGATAATCTTTTTGAATGAGGCTTCATTTTTGTACTCTTCCTTTATGCCTAAAATCAAGCAATTTTTAAAAGGATTTTCCTCTCCTAGAAGGGTTTTGTAATCTTCTTGAGAGGATTTCAGAAATTCAGAGGCTATTTGTACTTTCGATTTAAATTCTAAATCAGGCTTTAATTCTTTTTTTCCTACATAGGGACGAGTTTTAAAATAAGTGATCGACGACGCTAAATCTGCAGTTTCTAATGAATCACTTAAATAAACATACACCTTCATTTGTGATTTTATCTCATCACCCCAAGACTTAACACTAACAAATAATTGAAAGAATAAAGCAAGAATAAAGGCCAAACTCGCCATTGATATCACTAAAGTTAATTGAGTTGACTGAGGGCGACTTTTAGAATATTTCATATTTATAATTTTTCAATTTCATCTCTTATTTTAGCAGCCTCCTCATAATTTTCCTCCTGTAATGCCTTTAGTAATAATCCTTCTAATTCTACCTTAGAGCGAAAAGCTGGTGACTTATCCATAGCATCTAACTCCTCTTCTAATTCATCTGAAAATTCTTCATCCGGAATACAAATGTCTGTTAAAAGTTTATCAGAGATTAAAATGGGAATGGCTAATCGAATGGCTAAAGCTATCGAATCAGATGGCCTTGCATCTACTTGGAATGTTTCTCCATCTCTGAATAACTCTAAATTAGCATAAAATATACCGTCCTTAAAGTCTGTGATTATTACTTTCTGAAGGGTAACATTAGAGTGAGCAAGAAGATTAACGCATAAATCATGTGTTAATGGTCTACTTGTCTGAATATGCTCTAAATAAACGGAAATGGACTGAGCCTCTTGACTTCCGATTACTATAGGGAAACGCAGAGCCTGTGTGTTATCCGATTCTAACAAAAGAATGTAAGAACTAGCCCCTACAGAACTAGGATTTACAGATAAAATTCTCAAGGGAACAAACTCTTTCAAAGGCCTTTATTAAAACACAAATGTACCAATTAGACCGCTAATTTTAATGTGTTTGCAGCTTTTTTGTTAGTCTTGGGAGTATTTCATTAACATCACCTACAATGCCATAGTCTGCATGCTTAAAAAAGGGAGCTTCAGGATCATTGTTAATAACCACTACAATACGAGAACCATTCACACCAGCTAAATGCTGAATAGCGCCTGATATACCGCAAGCTATATAGAGATTAGGCGATATTTTAACGCCCGTTTGACCTACGTGTTCGTGGTGAGGACGCCAATTTAGATCAGAGACTGGTTTAGAACAGGCTGTAGCAGCACCTAATGCTTTGGCTAAATCTTCTACTATTGCCCAATTACCAGGATCTTTTAATCCACGGCCAGCACCTACTACTAAGGCAGCATCCGGTAAAGGGATTGCACCTGTTATCGGTTTTAATGAAATGATAGTTGCATTGCTTCCAGTCGATGGACCTGTAGTAGAAGTGGGAACAATAGGTTGATTTTTTAATTCTTCATTATTGCTAAAATCAAAATTGCGATTCAAGCTAAAATAGGATGCGGTTTCTGTGGTCAAAGCAAGTGAAGCTTTTCCAGAGAAAATAGACTTAGTAATAGTAAATTTTCCATTTGAAAAAGTTATGTGTTGAATACCAGAAATCATTTCTTGTGATGAACTAGCAGCTAATAGACTTAATAAATTATCAACTTGAATGGATTTAATGCCAAAAACAGTGAATCCATCTACTAATTTCATTAAAGGTTGAATTGTGGCTGAATCTGCCCAAAGTCCGTCGGACACTTGAATGACTTCTACTGGTAATGAAGACGGTAAGGAACTAAATTTAACTTCCCCAATCGCCAAAAGTAAAATGCGCTTTGGTGAAAAGGTTGATAAAAAGGAGATTAATTGATTAGAAGCATCAGAGAGCTGACCTTCTTTGGTTTGTGCGATAATAGCGACCTTTTCCATCTTATAATACGTTTGTCTCTGTTCTTAGTAAATCAATTAATTGTTCAGCATCTTCCGCCATAATCATCTTATTTTTACGAGCAGTCTCGGCGATATCGGCTTTAATTATGTTTATTTGACTAGCTGATTCCAATGGCAGTACGACTATTTCTTTTGTTCGAGCCGTCATAATACCACGCATGGAAGGTATTTTCCATTCAGCTATTGGCTCTTGGCAACCTAAAACAGCAGGTAGAGAGCAAGAAACTTCCATTTTTCCTCCATCCATTTCTACTTCAAGTTTCAATCTATCGCCTTCTATATCTAAATGCATCACTGGATTGAAGTGTGTATATCCTAGCGCACCAGCTACTAAACCGTGGACGATACCTGAATTATAATCGATGGACTCTTTACCCATCAATATTAAGTCAACAGGATTTTGTTTTACATAACTAATAATAGCAGTAGCAATTTGAGACGAAGAGGTTGGATTACCATCTACCCGTACAGCAGAATCAGCTCCCAAGGCTAAACATTTACGTATTAGCGCTTCTGATTCAGATCCACCTACATGCAAAACAATGACTTCAGCCCCATTACTTTCCTTTAACTCAATAGCTCTGGATAGAGCATAATCGTCATAAGGACCTACAATAAATGTTAATCCTTGGCTACTAATTTGGGAGGTTGATGGATCTATTACTATTTTTGATGTGGTGTCTGGGACACAGCTTATACAGACTAGTATTTTCATGGCAGATTAAATTGTTATGCAAGCATACTAATTTGTTTTTAATTTAGCAAAATGGATCGAAAAGAATTTATTAAAAATGAGATTAATCAAGATCCTACGGATCCGTTTAACCATTATTTATTGGCTATAGAATACCAAAAAGAAACCACTCTCGTTGAAGCATTCGATCAATTCGAAAGAATTATTACTGATTTTCCAGACTATGTAGCAACCTACTACACGTATGCGAATGCACTTCTTTCAGAAAATAAAGAGGATAGAGCCGAGCAGGTTATTCTATTGGGAATAATTCAGGCCGAAAAAAAAGGAGCAACTAAAGCCTTAAAAGAACTCAAGCAACTCCTCGATTTAAATTATTAGTTAACCTAATAAAACCTCCTCTAGGTCTTTTTCTACTACTAGGTTGTCTATAATGAATTTTTGACGTTCTGGTGTATTTTTCCCCATGTAATACGTTAACAATTGGGGTATCGTAAAATCTTTTTCAAGAATTACCGGTTCTAACTTAATGTCCTCACCAATAAAATTGCCAAACTCCTCTGGAGAAATTTCACCCAAACCCTTAAATCGGGTTATCTCCGGCTTAGGACCCAAAGCTTCAATTGCGTTGCGCCGTTCTTCGTCAGAATAGCAATAACGCGTCTCTTTTTTATTTCGAACTCTAAAAAGCGGAGTCTCTAAAATATACAAGTGACCATTACGGACTAGATCTGGAAAGAATTGCAAGAAGAACGTTAAAATTAATAAACGAATATGCATGCCATCAACGTCAGCATCTGTAGCAATGACAATCTTATTATAACGTAGATTATCCAACGAATCTTCAATATCTAATGCGTGTTGCAAAAGATTAAATTCCTCGTTCTCATAAACGATTTTCTTAGTTAAGCCAAAACTATTCAAAGGTTTACCGCGCAAACTAAATACAGCCTGTAACTGTACATCACGTGATTTTGTAATACTTCCTGAAGCTGAATCACCCTCCGTAATAAATAAGGTGGTGTCATGACGGGTCTCAGACTTTTCATCCGATAGGTGTACACGGCAATCCCTTAATTTCTTATTATGAAGGTTTGCTTTTTTAGCCCGCTCATTCGCTAATTTTTTAATACCTGCTATATCCTTTCGCTCGCGTTCGGATTGCAAAATACGCTTTAAAAGGGCATCAGCAGAAGAAGGATTTTGGTGTAGGTAATTATCTAACTCCGTCTTAACAAAATCACCTATGAATGTGCGTATCGAAGTAGAATTGGAATCAGGGGAAATAGTAGTGCTACCTAATTTAGTCTTCGTTTGCGACTCAAAAACGGGTTCTTGGACGCGAATAGCGATGGCTCCTACAATACTTGCCCGTACATCAGATGGGTCAAAATCCTTCTTGAAAAATTCCCGAACAGTACGGACAATAGCTTCCCTAAAAGCGGCTAAGTGAGTACCTCCTTGGGTTGTATTTTGACCATTTACGAAGGAATAATACTCTTCTCCGTATTGATTATTGTGCGTAATGGCTAATTCTATATCATTACCTTTTAAATGAATAATCGGATAGCGATTTTCTTCCGCATTTGTTTTTTTAGAAAGTAGGTCGAAGAGCCCATTTTGGGAAAAATATTTTTCTCCATTGAAATTAATCGTTAATCCCGCATTTAAAAATGCGTAATTCCAAAACAAGGAATCTAAATATTGCGGAATAAAGTGGTAATTCTTAAAGATCGTATTGTCTGGTTCAAATTGAACATGCGTACCACTTTTTGCGCTTGATGCATCTATTCCTTTCGACTCAGCTGTTAATTCACCTTTACAAAACTCAGCCCACTTCGTTTGCCCATCACGATAAGATTGTACTTTAAAGTAGTTAGAAAGTGCATTCGTTGCCTTCGTACCCACACCATTTAAACCTACGGACTTTTGGAATGCTCCTGAATCGTATTTACCTCCGGTGTTTATTTTAGATACGCAATCAATCACTTTGCCCAAAGGAATTCCGCGACCATAATCACGCACCTCTACTTTATGATCAGAAATTTTAACATCAATAGACTTCCCATTTCCCATCATATGCTCATCAATCGAGTTATCCATAATCTCTTTAACGAGAACATAAATACCGTCGTCTACCGATGATCCATCGCCTAATTTACCGATATACATACCCGGACGTAACCGAATATGTTCTTTCCAATCTAGGGAACGAATACTATCGTCGTTATAAATGGGTGCTTTTTGTTGATTTTCTTCCACTGACATAATTTTACACTAAATTATCAAATAGTTCGCGATTAAGAAAGAGGGGTGATTGAATTAATTAGGCCAAAAAAAGGACTAACGGATTAAAAGCCTGTTCCATTGGTTTTTAATGCTGTAAAAAAGGGGATAACTTGCAATGGCGTTGTGGTAGTCGTCACTATTTAACTTAGTCATCGCTGCGCAATTTAGTCGTCACTACGTGACTTAGTCAAAAAGTCGCCGCGAGAGCGGCTTAGTCAAAGAGTCTTATGAATTTAAAAGAAAACGTTTTAGAGGGTTTGCGTTCTATCAAAGGGAATTTGTTGAGAACTGTATTAACTGCGCTAATTATATCCTTAGGAATTACCTCGCTGGTAGGGATTCTAACTGCTATTGACGGGATTCAAAGTTCAGTAGACAATTCTTTCTCCGGCCTAGGGGCTAATTCATTCGACATTCGGAATCGTCCAGCTATGCAGATTAGACGTGAAGGACAAAGGGAGAAGCGTTTTAAAAATATAAATTACCGTGAAGCAACACACTATAAATCACTCTTTAGCTCTAAAGGGAAAGTTTCTTTAAAAACGAATGTAAATAATAATGCGATAGCCAAATTTGGTTCCAAGAAATCTAATCCCAATACCCGAGTATTAGGCATTGATGATAATTTCATGGAATTAAAAGGATATAAAGTAGGCGCTGGACGAAATTTTTCTACTAATGAACAGTCGAATGCAATTAATGTGTGTGTGTTGGGAGTTGATATTATTGATCAATTATACGAGAAGAAAAATCCTATTGGAACAGAAATTGTTGTTTCCGGAATTAAGCTTAAGGTAATAGGAGTGTTGGAAAAAAAAGGAAATATGATGGGTGGAGGGGATGATCGAGTTATAATTGTACCGTTGGAAACAGGTCGTAAAATGGCTGTAGGTCGTAGTTTAAATTTTGATATAACGACTTCGTCATCTAAAATAATTGACATTGACGATTTTATGGAAGAGGCAAGAGGTGCCATGCGAAAAGTACGAATGGATCCTTTAGGAATGGAAGATTCATTTAGTATAGACCGTTCTGATTCCATTGCAAAGAGCTTTGAAAGCATAACTGGTTCATTACGTATTGGAGGTTTTGTAATTGGCTTTATCACGTTATTAGGGGCAGCAATTGCCTTGATGAATATCATGATGGTTTCTGTAAGTGAAAGAACACGTGAAATAGGTATTCGTAAGTCTTTAGGAGCTACACCGGGACGAATTTTACAGCAATTCCTAATTGAAGCTATTGTTATTTGTTTATTAGGTGGAATTGGGGGCATTATGCTTGCCATTCCAATTGGTAACCTTATTGCGCAAGCCATTAGTTCCGGAGCCGCTAGTTTTATTATACCCTGGCTTTGGATGATGACAGGAATTATCATTTGTATTTTAGTAGGCTTATTTTCAGGAATTTATCCTGCTTTTAAAGCCTCTAAGATGGATCCTGTAGACGCTTTGCGCTATGAATAATGTGGAATTTATTCATGGCTCATTTGCGAAAGCAAATGAAAAAGCCTAGTTTTGCACAGCAATTTTGAATTGCCCAGTTGGCGGAATTGGTAGACGCGCTGGTCTCAAACACCCGTGGGTGCAAGCCCGTGCCGGTTCGACTCCGGCACTGGGTACAAGCCTCTCAAGCAATTGAGAGGCTTTACCATTTTTAAGAGAGTAGATTTATTGAGGTAAGTTATTTTTCCAAACACCGTAAGCATCTGCATAAGCATTCTTTAGGCTTTCATCGGGTTGTATGATTTTTAAGACCTTAATGTTACTAACGGCTTCATCTTCATTTGCATAATATCCCACACCAGCTCCAGCCCCTAAAGCCGCGCCAAAGGCGCCATCCGTTTCGAGTAATTCAACTGATGTACCTGACGCATTAACAATTGCTTGGGTGAATAAATCACTTAAATACATATTTGCTAACCCTGCCTTTAGTTTGTTAGGCTTAACGCCCACATTTCCTAGTAATTCAATACCATAAACCATCGAGAAGGCAATTCCCTCTTGGGCCGCACGAATAATATCAGCTGATTGATGGCGATTGAAATCCAAATGCTGGAAACTCCCGCCTAAAGTTTGATTTTGAAAGATTCGCTCTGCTCCATTCCCAAAAGGCATGCAAACTAATCCATTTGTCCCAATAGATGCTTCAGCACCTAGTTCATTCATTTGGGAATAAGACAAAGACGGGAAGAAATTTTGTTTTATCCAGCGGTTTAAAATACCCGTTCCATTGATGCACATTAAGACACCAATACTTTTATTATCAACGGTATGATTTACGTGAGCAAAAGAATTAACGCGATTTTCTTTGTCAAATTTTAATTCATCTGAAATACCATAAACTACTCCCGAAGTGCCAGCCGTTGTAGCGATATCTCCAGGATGTAATGCTCCTAACGAATAAGCATTATTGGGCTGATCCCCTGCCTTATAAGTTACTTTCACATGAGTACCTAAACCAAGTTCGTTAGCTATGGCAGCTGTGATGGAGCCATGTTCAGAAAACAAGGCTTGAACAGGAGGGAAGATAGATTCTGGGAAACCATAATAGGCCATTAATTCTTTGGCAGGATGAGAGGCTTTAAAATCCCATAATATACCCTCTGAAAGGGCTGAAGCAGTAGTAGTAAATGTAGAAGTAAATCGACCTGCGATAAAATCTCCCGGTAACATTACGAGTGCGATATGCTCAAAAATAGAAGGTTGATTTTCTTTCACCCAAGCTAACTTAGCCGCAGTAAAATTACCAGGAGAATTCAAATAATGACTTTGGCAAAAAGAATCACCTAGTGCAATATAAGCTTTATCTCCATAGGGAGTTGCGCGAGAATCACACCAAATAATGGAAGGACGTAATACCTGAGCATTTTTGTCAATAACTACTAAACCGTGCATCTGATAGGATATACCAATGGCACCAATATTTTTAGGGTCGTATAAACCTGTAGAATTAGCTTTTAAAATGGCTTGTTTTACGCAATACCACCAATGTTCTGGATCTTGTTCTGCAAAACCAGGCTGAGGTGAAGAAATCTCATTTTCCACTTCAGGGAAAGAAGTCGAATAAATTAATTGTTGGTTTGCAGCATCAACAATACTAACTTTAATGGAAGAAGTTCCCACATCAATTCCGCACAGAATCATT
>CANLVU010000048.1 GCA_947494535.1 Cytophagaceae bacterium | reverse complement strand
GTTTTGGCAATATTAATTTAGCGAAAACAAAGTGGTTAGTGAAAGGTGTGGTGAAAGGGATTGGAGATTATGGTAATGCCTTTGGAATTCCTACCGTGGGTGGTGAGGTTCAATTCGATGATTGTTATAATATGAATCCGCTGGTTAATGCGTTTTCAGCAGGTATATTAAAGGTGGGTACTCAGGCATCTGCTACCTCTTATGGAGTAGGCAATGGGGTATTTATCGTAGGTTCTGCGACGGGTAAAGATGGAATTGGTGGTGCGAGTTTTGCATCGGAAGATATTACGGCGAAGTCGTCGGAGAAATTACCGGCGGTTCAAGTAGGGGATCCATTCCAAGAGAAATTATTGTTAGAGGCTTCTTTAGAAATTATTGAAGCAGGTTGTGTCATTGGAATTCAAGATATGGGTGCGGCGGGTATTATTTGCTCGACGTCTGAAATGTCTGCGAAAGGAGAACACGGAATGATTATTGATCTTTCCAAAGTGCCTACGCGTCAACCCAATATGCAACCATTTGAGATCTTATTATCAGAATCTCAAGAGCGTATGTTAATCGTAGTGGAGAAAGGTCGTGAGCATGAAGCGAAACGTATTTTTGATAAGTGGGATTTAAATTGCGAGCAAATCGGTACCGTTACGGATACAAAACGTCTTGAATTTTATCAAGATGGGGTTTTAGTAGCTGACGTTCCAGCTGATGATTTAGTTTTAGGTGGTGGAGCTCCGGTGTATCACCGCGAATACAAAGAGCCTGCTTATTACCAAGAATTTAAGAAATTTAAGATTAATTCAGTAGCTGATTTGCCTAAGGAAGAATTGCCTAAGGCCTTGAACTACATGATGAATCACCCCAATATTGCTTCTAAAAAGTGGGTAGCTCAACAATATGATTCATCGATTGGCCGTGCGAATCGCAATACGAATGCACCTTCTGATGCGGCGGTTGTGAAAGTACACGGTTCTCAAAAATCGATTGTGATTACGGTGGATTGCAATTCTCGCTACGTAAACGCAGATCCAGAAGAAGGTACTGCGATGGCAGTAGCGGAAGCGGCTCGTAACATTGTATGTTCTGGCGGTGTGCCTGTGGCGATTACGAACTGCTTGAATTTTGGCAATCCTTATGTTCCAGAAGTTTACTGGCAATTTGTGGGTGCTATCAAAGGAATGAAAAAGTCGTGTGAGGCGTTTGAAACCCCTGTAACAGGTGGAAACGTTTCCTTTTACAACCAATCATCTGACGAAGGTCCGGTTTTCCCGACGCCTACCATTGGTATGTTAGGTATTTTAGAGGATCCGGCGAATAAGATGACGTTGGACTTCAAAAAAGAAGGTGATGCTATCTATTTAGTGGGCGAATCAGTGAATGATATTGCTTCATCTGAATATGTGTATTCGTACAAAGGTATCAAAGCGACTCCAGCACCGCATTTCGATTTAGCAACAGAACAAAAAGTACAAAAGTCGATTTCGGCTTTAATCACAGGTAAATTAATTGAATCTGCTCACGATGTGTCAGATGGTGGTTTATTAGTGACATTAGCAGAATCTTCTTTCCCTCGTGGACTTGGATTTAACGTAACTTCAGATACGGCTATTCGCCAAGATGCATTCTGGTTTGGAGAAGCTCAATCACGTGTGGTGGTTTCAGTGGATGCTGCGAAGAAAGCTTCGTTCGAATCTGCTTTAATAGCACATGGAGTTCAATTCTCAGCACTAGGAACGGTTCAAGGAACTGATATGGTGGCAGATGGTGCTGTTTTGAGCTCCGTGGCTGCTGCGTACCAATCATTTGATACAGCACTTGAAACTGCTTTAATGAAATAAGTAAATGAGCCGCTATCTACTCGCTTTTTCGTACGATGGCGGCTCTTTTCATGGCTACCAAATTCAGCCTAATGCAACGACGGTTCAGTCGGTGTTGCAAGATAAGTTAAGTTTATTGTTAGGTTCACCGCTTGAAATTGTCGGAAGTTCACGCACTGATACGGGTGTGCATGCCCACCAGCAGTTTGCCCATTTTGATTTACCTGAAGGTAAAAAAGTGAAAGAAAACTGGGTGTTTCGGTTGAACCGAATGTTGCCTGACTCATTAGCTGTTCAAGGAATTTACCAGGTGGCTGATGATTTTCACGCGCGATTCGCGGCATTGTCGCGAACCTATGAATACCGCATTAGCCCTTTTAAAAGTCCCTTTACACGTCAATTTGCTTATCGCTTCGGTGTAGAACTAGATGTAGACGCGATGAATGAGGCAGCTTCTCTGTTTTTTCAACACACAGATTACCAGTGTTTCTCGAAAGTAAAGACAGAAGTGGCGACCTTTGAATGTACCATTTTGCAGGCTTTTTGGGCTTGGAGAGGCGATGAATTGGTTTTTACCATTCAGGGAAATCGCTTCTTGCGTGGCATGGTTCGTGCGGTCGTGGGAACTTTGTTAGAAGTAGGGCAGGGCCGTTTAAGCAAATCTCAATTACAAGAGATTCTAGACTCGAAAGACCGATGCAAAGCAGGTCGTGCCGTTCCGGCGCATGGATTACATCTCTTAGAAGTAGAATATCCTTCGGCTATTTTTGACGCCAAATGTGCAGGATAACATCCAATAAGGTAGCAGCTGACTGAACCTTGATTTTATTTGGCTTATAATTCAAGCCTTTCAGATTGTACTTGCTAATCCAGATTTCCTTGAAGCCTAGCTTTTCAGCTTCAGCGATACGCTGATCTATCCGAGTTACAGAACGCAATTCTCCCCCTAAACCTACTTCAGCTGCAAAGCAGATGGAGGAGTCGATGATTTTGTCCTCATAAGAGGATACTAAGGACATACAGGTGGCTAAATCCAATGCTGGGTCATCCACGCGAATTCCACCAGTAATGTTTAAGAAAACATCTTGTGTGGCTAATTTATAACCCCCTCTTTTCTCTAATACGGCGATTAACATACTTAAACGTTTTCCGTCGTATCCGTTAGCAGTTCTTTGGGCATTACCATAAGAGGACGCGCTCACTAAGGATTGTATTTCCACTAATAAAGGTCGATTCCCTTCCATTAAGGTACCGATCGCAATTCCTGACGAAGGTTCATCGCGTTGCGATAAGAGAATTTCGGATGGGTTGGTGACAGGCCGTAAACCGCTTCCCAGCATTTCGTATATACCTAATTCGGATGTAGAGCCAAATCGGTTTTTCGTCGTCCGTAAAATACGGTAGATCATGTGGCGATCCCCTTCGAATTGTAAAACCGTATCCACTAAGTGTTCAAGTACTTTAGGTCCGGCGATGGAACCTTCTTTGGTAATATGACCCACTAAGAAGATAGGCGTGCCACTTTCTTTCGCGAATCGCATTAATTCCAGGGCACATTCCCGAATCTGTGAAACTGAACCAGGGCCTGATTCAATTTGATCTGAAAACAGCGTTTGTATCGAATCCACAATGATTAATTCAGGCTCAAGCTCGACTAGGTGCCTGAAAATAGCTTGTGTATTCGTCTCTGTTAAGATATATAGCGAGTCAGATTTGGAGGCTAAACGATCCGCTCTTAATTTAATTTGTTGTTCGGATTCCTCACCGGTAACATATAAGACACGGGTTTGGGTTAGAGAAAGAGCCACTTGTAATAATAGCGTCGATTTTCCGATGCCGGGCTCTCCACCGATTAAAACCAAAGAGCCAGGAACAATGCCGCCGCCTAAAACCCGGTTGAATTCGGGGTCTGAGCAAGTTAATTTAGGTAGGTTCTCGAAGCTTACTTCGTTCAATAATTTTGGTTTGGCAGCTGATTTAGGACTTCCTTTTGTCTTCCAAACTTCCGCCGGATGATTCGTAGCTTCCACTAATTCCTCCACGAACGTATTCCATTCTCCACATGATGGACACTTACCTAACCACTTCGGGGCGGAGTGACCACAAGATTGACAGAAAAAGGAGGTTTTAGCTTTGGCCATGAGGTTTATTTATGTTCAAATTTACGCTTTGATTTCGTTTTTTCTTTTTTTTCGATTGAAAAAGGATAATTTTACTATTTAATTATCAAAACTCTCAAAAGATGAAAGCGCAAAAACCACTATTGTTATTATTCCTGTTAATGACAGGATTTACATTTAATTTATCTGCTCAAAGTTCTGATTATTTTAGGGTGGGTATTAAAGGTGGAGTTAATCTTTCTTCTATTGCTTATGATGCAAATTACTCAGTTAATGTGGGTAAAACCTTAAGCATGAAAACGGGATATCTCTTAGGTGCTTATGCTAGAATAGGTAAATCAGTTTTTATTCAGCCTGAAGTTAATTTTGCTGCTAAAGATTACGAGGTTAATGTCTTAAATGCAATCACAAAGTCTAATGATATTGTTTCATTTTCTCAAAAGACAATAGATGTTCCTGTGTTAGTAGGTATTAAATTAGGTCCAATCCGCTTGGCTGCCGGTCCTGTTGCTTCCTACAGCTTAAGCGCTGATACAAAGGCAGATAATGCGTTAAAAACCTATTTTTCAGGGTCTTCAAAAGAAATTGCAAATCGTTCGAACTTTTCATACCAAGCTGGAATTGGTATAGACATCTTAAACTTGTCCTTAGACGTTCGTTATGAAGGAGCTATGTCGGAATTAAGTAATACAATAGCCCTTCCTAAAGATTTTAGTTATTCTCAAAAACCTAGTTATTTCCAGGCAACCCTTGGTTTCCGTATTTTATAATTACCCACATGAATGAACAAATAAAGGCTCTTCAGGCTGAAATTGACAGTTTTGTCATTTCGAATGAAAGCGAATTAGAATCTTTTAGAAATCAGTTTGTTGGGCGAAAGAGTCGTTTAGCCTCTTTATTTGATGAATTGAAAAATGTAGCCGCAGAGAATCGCCGTGAGGTAGGCCAGTCTTTAAATGGTTTAAAGAATTCAGCTGAAGCTAAGTTTGCGCAAGCACAGGAGGCGTTTGCTGGAAATGCAGCTGACTTTGAAGTTCCTTCTGATTTAACCTTATACAATCCCATTTCACAAGGTAGCCTTCATCCATTGACGAAGGTGAGAGCACGTATTTTAGAGATTTTTAATCGGATGGGATTCTCGGTTTCTGATGGACCCGAGATTGAAACGGATTTCTATAATTTTACTGCCTTAAATTTTCCTGCAAATCACCCAGCGCGGGAAATGCAGGATACATTTTTTATTGAAAAAGGGGCTGGAGAGATACAAGATGATGTTTTATTGCGTACGCACACTTCTAATGTGCAGATTCGATTAATGCAACACCAAAAGCCACCGATTCGCTCCGTTATGCCGGGTCGTGTTTATCGTAACGAAGCGATTTCAGCGCGTGCACATTGCCTATTTCATCAAGTCGAAGGACTGTATGTGGATGAGCAAGTAAGCTTTAAAGATTTAAAGGATACGTTATATCATTTTGCCAAAGAGATGTTTGGTAAAGACACTAAAGTTCGATTCCGTCCTTCTTATTTCCCATTCACCGAGCCTAGTGCTGAAATGGACATTACCTGTCTTTTGTGCAAAGGTGATGGTTGTAATGTCTGCAAAGGAGCAGGATGGGTAGAGATTGCAGGGGCCGGAATGGTAGACCCGAATGTATTGGAAAATGTGGGAATTGACTCGAAGAAATACAATGGTTTTGCCTTTGGAATGGGTATCGAGCGGATCACGATGTTAAAATACCAGATCAAAGACTTACGTTTATTTACGGAGAATGACGTTCGTTTCTTAAAACAGTTTAATTAATTTGACCTATGTGGAGTTTTAAAAACTTAAATAATTGGACGGGTTGGGGAGTTTTCTTCCTTGCTTTGATCACGTATACTTTGACTGTTGAGCCTACAGCCTCCTTTTGGGACTGTGGAGAATTCATAGCCTGTGCCTATAAATTACAAGTTCCACACCCTCCGGGAGCCCCATTGTTCTTATTGCTAGGACGTATGTTTTCCCTTTTAGCATTAGGTGATGTAACGAAAGTGGCTTATTGGGTCAATATGATGTCAGTCATAAGCAGTGCCTTTACTATTTTATTCCTGCATTGGACGATCGTTATGATTGGTCGCAAGATGATTAAAAAGTCATTTGAAGAGTTGAATTCAAATGAGCGTTTTGGTCTACTAGCTTCAGGTGTGGTTGGATCATTGATTTATACGTTTTCAGATACGTTTTGGTTCTCAGCAGTGGAAGCCGAGGTGTATGCGATGTCTTCTTTCTTTACTGCAATTGTGGTTTGGGCAGCGTTTAAGTGGGAATTAGTGGAGGATCGGGCAGAATCAAATCGCTGGATCTTGTTTATTGCTTATTTAGTGGGTTTATCTATCGGAGTCCACTTATTGAACTTGGTTACGCTTCCAGCTTTGGGATTGTTATATTATTTCAAACGCTATGATAAGCCAACGTTGACTGGTGGGATAATTTCTATTTTTGTGGCCTTGTTTATTTTAGGTATTATTAATGCAGGTATTATTCCTGGATTGCCCAGCTTAGCCTTTGAATTTGAGTTAACGTTCGTAAATACTTTAGGATTCTCCTATGGTTCTGGAGCGATCGTATTCTTGATTTTGTTGATTGCTGCGGTGGTTTTTGGGATTCGTTATTCCTATGCCAAAGGCAAGGAGGTGCTGAATGTCGCGCTATTCTCCTTCGTATTCTTGCTGATCGGATATTCCACCTACACGGTTGCACTAGTTCGTTCAGGTTATAATACGCCGATTAATGAGAACGATCCGAGTAACATTCTAAACTTCTTGAAATACCTAAAGCGTGAACAATATGGAGAGCGTTCGTTAATCTACGGACCTGTTTATACGGCAGAGGTTACGGGTTACAAAGAAGGTGCAGAGACACCTATCTACAAAATGAAAGATGGGAAATACGTAGAATACACGAAGAAACCGGTGTACGAATACGATAAGTCCCAAATGATGCTTTTGCCCCGTGTTTATTCGAATCAGGCTAATCACGTGAAGTTGTATCAACAGATGTTAGGTATTCCGGAAGGGGTGAAGCCAAGCTTTGGCAAGAACTTAGAATTCCTCTTTACACATCAGTTAGGACATATGTACATGCGTTATTTGTTATGGAATTTTGTGGGTCGTGAAAGCGATTTTCAAGATGCCTGGGCTATTAATTCGTTTGAAGATACTTCTAAACTACCGGATATTTTACGCAATAATAAGGCACGAAATAATTATTTCTTCTTGCCTATCATCTTCGTCCTTTTAGGTTTCTTCTATATGCTTCGTAAGAACGATAAGGACCTTTTAGTGACTATTTTAATGTTCGTACTTACCGGAGTCGCTTTAACAGTCTACTTGAATTCACCTCCCACTGAACCACGTGAACGGGATTACATCTTCGTAGGTTCATTCTACTTTATGTCCATCTGGGCTGGTTTTGCGGTGATGCAGATCTTAGAATTTATTCAAAAATTCGTTAAAGCAGATAAAGCCAAATGGGCGATTGTTACCTTATTAGGTTTGACTGCGCCTGCGATTTTGGCACAACAAAACTGGGATGATCATGATCGTAGTGGCCGTTATCACCAAATTGACTTTGCAAAAAATCTATTGAATTCTTGTGCGCCTAATGCCATTCTGTTCACAGGAGGCGATAATGATACGTTCCCATTGTGGTATGTTCAAGAAGTGGAAGGATTCAGAACCGATGTTCGCGTATGTAATTTATCGCTTTTAGGAACCGATTGGTACATCGACCAAATGAAGCGCAAAACATATGAATCTCAACCTTTACCAATCCAATTAACCAAGGATCAGTTAATGGAAGGGGTGAATGATCAGATTTTATTTAATCCTAAAGAAGGTTTAAATGCGATGTCTTTGCCTGATTATTTAGACTTATTACATAAAGATAGCCCATCCATCCAAGAGCAAACGCAATTAGGGGAATCCATCAATACTTTACCAACGGATTCGGTGGTCATTCCAGTTGATATCGCTGCAGTAGCAAAAACAAGCTGGTTCCCTAAACAATTCGTTCCTTATATGTCACCCGTATTAGGTTGGAAGCTGCCTTCACACAACATATACAAGGGCGAATTGATTCAATTGGAGATCATTTCAAATAATGCCATCTCTGGTTGGAAGCGCCCCATCTATTTCGCATCTACCTTGCCAAATGATCAGTATTTAGGTCTTAAAGAATCGATGCAATTAGAGGGATATGCCTATCGTTTGATGCCATTCAAGATTCCAGGAGCAAATGATGGCTACGTGAATTCAACGATCATGTCAGAAAACATCTTGAAAAAGATGTATTGGAGAGGCCTTGATAATGATAAAATCTATTATCACGGTGACTTCTACTTAGGAATTCCATCCGTAACGGCTCGCTTAAGTGTATACCGTTTAGCAGAACAATTAGTGCGGGAGGGAAATCTGCCTCAAGCGAAGAAGGTTTTGGATTATTTGGAGCAAAAAATGCCGGATAAAGTCATACCTTATGATCAATTCTCAGCTAGCATGGTGGAGCTTTATATTACAGTAGGTGATGCAACATCCGCGTTGAAAATGGCTAAGCGAATCGTAGATCGTGATGATCAGTTATTAGACTATTATTTAGATGGCAGCTACGGATCGCACGAGCGTGATGTGCAAATCGCTATCTACGAAATGAACCTTGTCGTTTCAGCCCTAAAGGCTTCGAAGGTGAGCCCAGCGAAATACCAGCCGCTAGAGGCGAAGTTTAATAAGCAGATGGCTAGGTTGCAGTAGAAAATAGATTAGAGAGTAGAGAGTAAAGATATGGATAACAAAAAAGGGGCAAATGCCCCTTTTTTGTTATCTGAGTTTATAGTTATTAGTTTATAGATAAGAGAGTATAGATAATAGAGATTTTACTCTTTACTCTTTACTCTCTACTCTATTATCTCTAATCTATGTTTTCATAGAAAAGCGAAGCTTTTCTATGAAAACATATCCCTCACCTTATGAAAAAATCCCTTTTCCGCTTTTCCTGGTTGAGGGGCGAAGTTAGGGGATGAGCGTAGTTTTTCTAATAAATCAGTTTCCTCTTTACTCACCTGTTTAGGTGTCCAAATGTTCACGTGAACTAATTGGTCACCGATAGAGTATCCATTCAATTCTTTTATCCCTTTGCCTTTTAAGCGTAAGATTTTGCCACTTTGGGTTCCTGCATCTAACGTAATTTTTGCTTTTCCACTAATGGTAGGTACTTCCACGGAGGTGCCTAAGGCAGCATCCACGAAGTTTACGTATAGATCGTAGATTACGTTGTTTCCGTCGCGGTGTAATAACTCGTGTGCTTCTTCTTCGATGACGATTAATAGATCTCCTGCTACGCCACCACGTGGGGGAACGTTTCCTTTTCCAGACATGGAAAGTTGCATGTCATTAGAGACTCCAGCTGGGATTTTGATCGGGATGATTTCTTCCTCTAATATGCGGCCTTCTCCAAAGCAATCGCCACATTTTGCGCCAATTGTTTTTCCTTCTCCACTACAGTGAGGACAGGTAGAAGACGTGACCATTTGGCCTAACATCGTTTGCTGTACTTGACGTACTTGACCCGAACCTTGGCAAGTGCCGCAGGTTTTTAGGTCTGTTCCGTTTTTAGATCCGTTTCCAGAGCAAGTTTTACAAGCGACATGGCGTTTGACTTTGATTTTCTTTTCAACGCCGTTCGCGATTTCCTCCAAATTCAGCTTAAGCTTGATTCGAAGATCAGTTCCTTTGCGTTGACGTCTTCCACCTCCACGACCTTGATTGAAAAAGCTTCCAAAAGGGCTTTCATCGCCACCACCGAAAATATCTCCGAATTGTGAGAAGATATCTTCCATGTTCATGCCGCCACCGCCAAAACCGCCGCCAGCTGCTCCACCCATTCCAGCGTGACCGAAACGGTCGTATTGCGCTTTCTTTTGGGAATTACTTAATACTTCGTAGGCTTCCGCTGCTTCTTTGAATTTATCTTCTGCCTCCTTGTTATCCGGATTCTTATCAGGATGGTATTTCACCGCCATTTTGCGGTATGCCTTCTTGATTTCGTCCTCCGATGCAGATTTTGAAACGCCTAATACTTCGTAATAATCTCTTTTTTGAGCCATTTTCTATTAATTTCCGACTACCACTTTTGCAAAGCGGATGACTTTTTCATTCAGTGTATATCCTTTTTCAACTACTTCGACCACTTTGCCTTTTTCCTCTTCAGATGGGGCAGGAAATTGTGTGATGCAATCGTGCAATTCTGCGTCGAATATTTCGCCTTTAGCCGGCAATTCTTTTAACCCTTTGGATTGCAGAATGTTCCCGATTTTAGTGAATATTAATTGAGTTCCTTCGGATATTTCTCCTTCGGGTGCATTCGCTAATGCGCGCTCGTAGTCATCGATGACAGGTAATAAGTCAACGATTAAACGCTCAGATGCGGTTTGGATAAGTTCTATTTTTTCTTTTGCCGTACGTTTACGGAAGTTTTCGAAGTCTGAATACAGGCGAAGGTATTTCTCCTTCATCTCTGTTAATTCATCCACGGGGGCCGTTTCTTCAGCTTCTTGACTGTTTTCTACTTCTTGATTGATAATTTCTTCCTCAGGCGTTGGTTCGTTTTCTTTCTTTTTCATGGTACAAAATTACGATTGCGAATTCCCTATTACAAATTCGATACCAAAAACAATTTTCTGACACTTTGGCATAAATGAAATGACCTTTGTAATTTTAGCCAAATGTCAAAAAGTCCAGCTGAGATTTCACGTTTGATTAAGGCCAAAGCGCAGCAATTTGGTTTTGCCTTTTGTGGTATTTCAGAAGCGGGATTTCTGGAGGAAGAGGCGCCTCATTTAGAGGCCTGGCTGAACTCAAATCAGCACGGAGAAATGGCCTATATGGCGAATCACTTTGACAAACGACTGGATCCCCGGAAATTAGTGGATGGTTGCCAAACGGTCGTTTCCCTCGTTTACAATTATTTTCCGGCGGAAGAAATCGCTGTGAAAGACTTCAAGATTTCGAAATATGCCTACGGTGAAGATTACCATCGGGTCATTAAAGATAAGATGCAGGATCTTTGGGACGCCTTAAAAAAGGATGTAGGCGAGTTTTCAGGACGGATGTTTGTCGATTCGGCGCCTGTGTTAGAGAAAGCCTGGGCGAAAAAGTCTGGTTTAGGGTGGATAGGTAAGAATGCGAATTTGATTATTCCGAAAAAGGGGAGTTTTTATTTCCTAGCCGAGCTCCTTATTGATGTAAAGGCGAGTCCAGATGGTCCCATTAAAGACTTTTGTGGTACCTGCACGCGTTGTATCGATGCCTGTCCGACGGAGGCGATTACACCTTATGTGGTGGATGGAAGCAAATGCATTTCCTATTTTACGATTGAATTAAAGGACCAAATGCCAGCGAGTTTGCAGGGTGATTTTCAAAACTGGATTTTTGGTTGTGATATTTGCCAAGACGTGTGTCCTTGGAATCGATTCTCGAAGTCGCACGATGAACCTAGATTTGAGAGTAATCTACAGGATGTGGATTGGGAAGGTTTGTCTGAAGAGGTTTTCCAAACACTTTTTCACTACTCGGCTATCAAACGGACAAAGCTAAAAGGTATTCAACGAAACATCGATTACGTGAAAAAAAAGAGGCCATGAAACCATGGCCCTTTTTCAGCAAAATAAAACCCTAAAGTGAATTTCGTATTATCAGGCTAGGTTCGATGACCTCAACCGTCTTTTGATTGTTGAGGATCATTTCGGCCGCTTTTTGTCCTAATTTCTCCGGATGAGTACTCACCACCGTGATGCCTCTGGCAATTATTTCCTTGAAAGGATGATCGTTCAAGGAGATGATGCCAATAGCTGAGCCTAAAGTCCATTTCTTTTTCTCCGCGTATTTGATAGCCTGGAAAAGATCGGTGTCAGACAAAGTGAAATAAATCTCCTTTTGTTGAAAATCGTCCTCTTCTAGGCCATCTAATACTTGGAATTTCAATGAATTCGATTCGCAGAATTCACTACACGCATTGATTAATTCAGGATCGAAGTATTCGTCTTCGCTCATCACTAAATTAAGACTGCGGTACTTATTAAACAGGTTTAGTTGGGTATTAAAAATCTTTTTTAGCGAGGGGTTAGGAGGGCAGATCAGACTGGAATGACGGATGGTTCCGAAATTTTGGTCCAATAAAATCAAGCGATCCCCCGCTATTTTTTGTAAAATCTTCACCGTTTCTTCATCCTCATCGATTAAATGCGGCTGAATCAGGTAATAATGGTAATTACCGAGTTGCTGCCCTATGATTTCTTTGAATTCTCTGGGCTTGTATTGGTAGGTATAAATATCCACCATCACATTTTTGCCAAAATGATCTAAAAAAGCATTGTATAGGGTCTGGTTTGTTTCCGTCATGCGTCCGATCAAGAAAAGAACTTTCGTTTTTACTTTCAACCGTGACTCAGAGATGAAATATCCCTTGCGGAAAATGGAAGTGATCGCACCCATCTTATGTAACTCGGTATAGGCTCTTTCCACTGTATCGCGGGAAAGATAGCATTCTTCCGAAGCCTCATTAATGGACGGCAATCGCTCGCCAGGTTTTAATTCTCCCATCTCAATATCCTGCAAAAGTGAATTCACTAATTGCTGGTATTTAGGAAGTTTATTTCCTGAATTCTTTACGTTAAATGAAACAAATGTTTTATTCATGTCGAAGAAAAATTCTTGTGTCAAATGTACGTGGGTGGCCTTGTTTAGCATAGGACGAATCTTACAAATACAAGGACAATTCTTGCAATCCTTTATTTCAGGACAAATCCGTCCAATTTCCTGGTATTATTCCCTAATTTTAAGATTCGAATGAAAAGGCAAATTTTCTTCCTGTTTTTGTTTAGCTTTTTGAGTTTACAGGCTCAAAAGCAAACGCGTTATGAACGCTTGAGTACGGCATCAGGTCTATCTCAAAGTTCGGTTTATAAGATTATACAAGATAAAAAAGGATTTATTTGGTTTGCGACGGGTGATGGTTTGAATCGCTATGATGGACATAATTTTAAAATATACCGCAATGATCCCAGCGATCCTACAACCCTGAGTGCGAGTGAAATTTTCTCATTATCGGAAGACGATTTAGGTAATCTTTGGGTAGGTACTCGAAATTCTGGATTAAATAAAATTGAATTATCGACAGGTAAAATAACACGTTTTACGAGAGGCCCAGCTGGGCAGGATTTATCAAATTCTACCATTCCTAGTATTCTTAATTTAGGAAAAAATAGGATGGGTGTAGCTGTTTTAGGTTTAGGTTATTTGGTCTATGATATTCGAACGAATCAATTAATTAAATCAGAATCGGAATGGTTTAATCCGTTAGTGAAAGATGTAGTGCGCTTGTTTAAGCACTCCTCGGGCACGGTTTGGATGGGAACACGGACAGGATATCTTCTATCTCAGTTAAATGCTCGCAGTTTTATTCCGTATCAATTTGGTGCGAATTCGTATCGGGTTCGGGCACTTTTTGAGACGAATAATGGAGATATTTTAGTGGGTACAGACGGCAAAGGGATCTATCGGTTTACGCCTAAAACTCAAAAATTTAAAGTCGTATTTTACCAAAGTTCCGATCCTTTATCTCGTCAAAATATCGTTACTTCCTTAGCGAAAGATGCTTTACAAAACCTTTGGATCGGTACGGATAATGGGGTCTACAAGCTAAATGGCGAAGACTTTAACTCCTACACCAATATTCCCTCTAACCCTGATCCAGAATTAG
>CANLVU010000047.1 GCA_947494535.1 Cytophagaceae bacterium | reverse complement strand
TTTTACTCGACTTTTTTCGGTCAGCCAGCCACGAAAGTGAAGCCGGGCTACGCGAAATACGTGTTAGATAGTCCATCTCTGATTATTTCATTCATTGAAAATCCGGAACGCGTTCAATCGAACTTTGGACACCTTGGTTTTCAAGTGGAAACGGTGGAAGAGATGAATGCACGTTTAGTAGTGGCCAGAACGCAAGGAATTGTTTCTAAAGAAGAAATTGGAACCTCCTGCTGCTTCGCCGTTCAAGACAAATTCTGGGCAACAGACCCAGACGGTGTTCAATGGGAAGTCTATTATTTCCACGAAGACGCGGAATTCAATGACCCACACTACGCTGCCCAAGATGCGTCTGCCTGCTGCATGCCGCCAGCTGCAGTCGCTGAAGAGAAACCAAAATTAAAAATCGCCGAAGTGCAAGCCGCAAACGCTTGCGCCCCAGGCTCAGGATGTTGCTAAGATGAAGGATATATTAAACCAAAATTTGGAACAAATTCTCTCCCTCGAAATACCAACCGAGCGCCGAGAAATACTACAAGTCTTGATCGATTACATCAAAGACAAACGCAAAAAAGAGCAGCCGATTCGCCTGAATTTCATCTGCACGCACAACTCGCGCCGCTCCCAATTCTCGCAAGTCTGGGCCCAAACCGCCGCCGACTATTTCCAAATCCCCGCCCAATGTTATTCAGGTGGGGTAGAGGTAACGGCTTGCAACGAACGCACGGTGGCTTCCTTAGAGCGAATGGGTTTTATCGTGTCTAAACATGGACATTCGAACCCGATTTATTTCGCATTGCATACACAGGACTCGCGTCCCATCATTCTTTTTTCTAAACTATATGATGATGTCATCAATCCACACGGCATTTTTGCAACGGTGATGACCTGTTCCCATGCCGACGAAAATTGCCCTTTTATTCCAGGCGCTGAAGCCCGCATTCCGGTACGTTATGAGGATCCCAAAGCCTTTGATGACACCTCTGAGGAGGCTGCGCAATACGATGCAAGATCGATGCAGATAGCGGGGGAGATGTTTTACGTTTTCTCGAGAGTCAGTATCTAGTTGCCAGTAATCAGTAGACGATAGTCGCTAGTCACTAGTCGATAGTCCGGAGGAATTGAGATTAGAGATAATAGAGTAAAGAGTATAGATTGAAAAAAATCACCATTTACCATTCTCTTTGCTCTCTACTCTATAATCTATACTCTCTTAAGATGTGTGATCTCTAGTAACCAACCACTTCCCCTTCACCTTCTTCATCAACAACGTAAAGTAGCCGCCTGCATCGCCCACCGTTGGTCTAGTTAAGTGCCATTTGCCTAATACCCAAGCCGTTTTCCCATCTGTCACATCAATTTCTTGTATGTCAAAATCCAAGGTTCCCATTGTCTCGCGATTTGGGTAGGATTTTAAATAGCGTTGAAGCGTAGCCTCCCAGCCTGACACGACGCCTGACTTTCCGATGAACTTTAGGTTAGGGGATTTTTCGTAGTATTCCATAAATCCCTTGATATCACCGGTATTCCAGAGTTTAATCTGAGTTTGCAGGACAGACTTAATTTCGTTTTCATCTTTATTTGTTTGAGCAAATAGTAGGGAGGGGAGGAAGAGTAGGAGGTAGAGGAGTGATTTCATTTTTAGAGTAGAGATTATAGAGCAAAGATAATAGAGAATGGTAAATGGTGAATGGTAAATGGTAAATCGTGATTTTTTTAATCTATACTCTCTACTCTCTACTCTCTACTCTACTATCTATACTCTCCCTTCTCCAGGATTTCGTCTCATTTTCCCACTAACAATTTTTAAAAACAGATTATTGTATCATTTTTGCATAATAATAAATTAGACCTATGATTAAGAAAATTACCCTCGCCCTTTTAGTGGCTTTTCCTGTGCTGCAGTCGCTTGCACAGGCCCCTGATGAAAATCGTTTTGTGAAGTCAGTCTTAGTAGACAAATTGGATGAACCGATGGAGTTCACCTTTTTGCCGGATGGACGTATTCTTTTCGTAGAGCGAAAAGGGGATGTGAAGTCTTATGATACGAAGACCAAAGAGACAAAAACCATTGCTCACTTAAATGTGAACACGAAATACAAGAACCGTTTGGGTCAAGAGCGTGTGGCAGAGGAGGGATTGATGGGAATTGTTTTGGACCCTAATTTCAGCAAAAATCACTGGTTATATCTTTATTATGCGCATCCGACGGAGACGAAGCACATTTTAGCTCGTATGGAATTGCGTGGCGAAGAGTTGTTAGTGGAGCAACAAAAAGTGCTTTTAGAGGTTCCTACCCAGCGCGAGGAATGCTGCCATACAGGTGGTGGAATGGTTTTTGATAAATCAGGAAACTTGTTCTTAACCGTAGGAAATAATACAAGTAACAGTAATTCAGATGGTTACGCGCCTATCGATGAGCGTCCAGGTCAAGCGTATTGGGATGATCAACGTGGTGCGTCGAACACGAATGATTTACGCGGAAAGATTTTACGCATTCACCCGGAGGCGAATGGTACGTATACGATTCCAAAAGGCAATTTATTCGCTCCAGGTACGCCTAAGACGAAGCCTGAAATTTATACCATGGGTCACCGCAATCCATGGAGACCTAGTATTGATTCGAAAACGGGTTACTTGTATTGGGGCGAGGTAGGTCCAGATGCATCCGTGGATTCAGAAAAAGGTCCCCGTGGTTACGATGAATATAATCAGGCTAAAGGCCCTGGTTATTATGGTTGGCCTTATTTCATTGGAAATAACCAAGCCTATACTGATGTGAATTTTGAGACAATGGCTATTGGACCTAAATTCAATCCAGCTGCACCTATTAACGAATCACCTAACAATACCGGTTTACGTGAATTGCCTCCGGCAACGAAGGCGATGATTTGGTATCCGTATGGAACTTCAGAGGAGTTTCCTTTAGTAGGTTCTTCTGGTCGTTCAGCGACGGGTGGTCCAGTCTTTAGAAAATCAGATTTTGCTACTGCAAAACGCGCTTTCCCAGCATATTACGAAGGAAAATGGTTGATCGTGGAGTTTATGCGTGGCTGGATTATGGCGGTAACGATGGATGAAAATGGCAATTATAAGTCAATGGAGCGTTTTATGCCTTCGACGACTTTTGGTTCAGCGATCGATATAGACTTCAGTCCTGAAGGAGATTTATATGTATTAGAATATGGTTCTGCTTGGTTCCGCGGAAATGAGAATGCTCGTTTAGTGAAGATTGAATACCAAGGCGGAAACCGTAAGCCTTATGTAGAGGCATCTTCGGCTAAGAAGGCAGGGGCTGCACCATTTACAACAACTTTGTCTGTGGATGGAACAAAAGATTTTGATGGAGATAAATTGTCTTATACATGGACGGTGAAGAAGGCTGGTAAATTCGTGAAGAATTTAGCGGGTGCTAATCCGACTTTGCAATTAAAAGAGGCAGGTAAATACCAAGTGACTTTGAAAGCGGCTGATCAGAAGGGATTATCGAATACGGCTTCTTTGGAAATCTTAGTAGGAAACGAAGCTCCCGTAGTGGATATCGCTGTGGAAGGCAATAAATCATTCTATTTCGAGGGACAGCCTTTGAAATATGAAGTGAAAGTAGAAGATAAAGAAGATGGTTCTCTAGGAAAAGGTATTACAACGGATGCTGTCGCTGCGACCGTGGATTATGTAGCCTCAGGTTACGATCCGATCGAGATGGCGCAATCGCACCGCAAAGCAGATAGCGATTTATTTGCTTCGGCTGGCCTTCGTTTGATCAACGCGAGTGATTGTAAGTCTTGTCACCAAATGTCTGTACGTTCAGTAGGTCCTTCCTATAAAGAAGTGGCTGAGAAGTACAAAGGACAAGATATGGTGGAGAAATTATCAGAAAAGGTGATTGTGGGTGGTATGGGAGTTTGGGGAGAGCACGCGATGTCTGCGCACCCGAATATCTCAAAAGCAGATGCAAAATCCATGGTCAATTATATCTTGAGTTTAGGGGATGCCAAAGCAAGTAATGCCATTGGCGTGGCAGGAACATTAGGTTTGAAAAAGCCAGCGGATCAATCGTCTTCTAAAGGGGTATTCGTTGTTCGTGCAACCTACTTAGATAAAGGAAACAAGAAAATGGCTCCGGTTCAATCCGAGAAATGGTTGTTCTTGCGTGATCCTGCCTTGAATGTGGAGAAAGCAGATATCACAAAAGGTATTTTGCAATTAATCACGCCAGGTCGTTCGACGAACATGGTGGGTCAAAACCCGTACTTAGGCTACAAAGGATTAGATTTAACGGGTATTTCGACCATCGAAATTGCTGCCTCAGCACAGGCGCGAGCGAATGCTGCGGGTGGTGTGATTGAAATTCGTTTGGATTCTCCTAGCGGAACGGTCATTGGTCAAACGGCTTCCATCCAGGTTGCACAAGGCGGAATGGGCGGACCTCCTCCAGCAGCGGCAACGCCAGGAAAAGGAGCACCACTAGGAACGGGAGTAGCTGCACCAGCTTCTACATCTGCGGCTCCAGCAGCTCCAGCGGCACCTGCGGGTCAAAGAAGAATGGCTGGTCCAGCTGCCCAAAAAGTAGCCATCCAAGCCACTTCTGGTTCACATGATCTATATTTCGTAGCTGTAAACCCGAAGGCGACAGAACAACAAATTGTTGTTCAGATTTCGGGTATTGAAATGAAAAAATAGTCATTCGATTATAGTAATTCTGGGGTCCTCTCTGCTTTAATAGAGAGGACCCCTTTTTTATGCGCTATACCCTATTTTTGTTGTTGATTTCTGGCTCCTTATTTGGCCAAAAAAACATCACCACAGCTTCCGATGCCACAGCGCCTCTGCACGCTTTGCAGCCGGATTATCCTACGCCATATGGCGCACCCACAGTAGGAACTATTCAAAATACCATCGATCGCGTCTACACTTATTTAGAAACGGCGACTCCCACGCATTATGTGGATAAGACAACAGGGGCGGAGGTGAAAACCTACAACGCAAATGCCATCTTTAGTAAAGGCGATTTTCGTCCGATTTCGTACGAATGGGGCGTGACTTACTCTGGGATGCTAGCTTTGACGGAGGTAACTGGGGATCAGAAATACAAGAATTATGTTTTTAATCGTCTGAATCTGATTAATTCGGGCGTTCCAGAGGCAATTAAAATTCCCGCGGATCAATCGCATGTGCTAAGAGGATTAGTGCACCCACGTGCTTTAGACGACATCGGAGCGATGGGAATGGCGGTGATTAAGGCCAAAAAAGCCGGCTTCACTACCGATATGTCTTACATCACAAAGCGTGCCTCCGACTTTATTTTAAAAGAAGAGCATCGGTTACCGGATCGTACCCTAGTGCGCATTCGTCCGCTGCAAAATACGATGTGGCTTGACGATGTGTACATGTCGATTCCTGCCTTATTGCAATTAGGAGAGTACGAGGAGGCCGTTTTTCAGTTTAATGCTTACCAAAAGCGGATGTTCAATACAACTCAGAATATTTACATGCACGGCTATTTAGTGGATGCGACAGAACACCCGGAGTTTCACTGGGGGCGTGCAAATGGCTGGGCCTTGTTAACGAATGCTGAATTACTGGAATATTTACCGGCGAATCACCCAGCCCGACCTGAAATGTTAAAGCAATTAAAAAATCATTTGAAAGGCTTGATGGCCTTGCAGGATGGGACTGGATTTTGGCATCAATTATTGGATAAAAATGACTCTTATTTAGAGACCTCATGCACGGCAATTTATACCTATGTGATGGCCAAAGGAATCAAAAAAGGCTGGCTCGACCCTAAAACCTACGGTCCTGCTGCGATTTTAGGCTGGAATGCCGTGAATACCAAAGTGAATGAAAAAGGTCAGGTGGAAGGTACTTGCGTGGGTACAGGTTTAGCTTGGGATCCAGCTTTCTATTACCACCGCCCCATTTCACCCTATGCGGCGCATGGATATGGTCCTGTTTTATTAGCGGGTGCGGCGATGCTGGATTTAGTGAAGCAGTACAATTACCAAATCAATGATTCTGCCGTACATTTGAAATAATATGAAAAATACGTTTGATTTAACAGGAAAAATAGCGCTGGTCACGGGTTGTAAGCGAGGAATTGGAATGGCGATGGCGCTAGGTTTAGCGGAGGCAGGAGCGGATATTATTGGTGTTTCGGCTAATTTAGAATTAGCGGGTTCACAAGTTTCTACCGCTGTGGAGTCTTTAGGTCGCAAATTCAAAGCCTATCAGGCTGACTTCTCGAACCGTGATTCATTGTATGCTTTCATCAAACAATTGAAGGCGGATTATCCACGTATCGATATTTTAGTAAATAATGCGGGTACCATTAAGCGCAATCCAGCAGCAGAGCATTCGGATGAATTTTGGGATGAGGTATTGGAAGTGAATCTTTCGTCTCAGTTTATATTGAGCCGTGAAATTGGTTCGGCAATGATCGCTCAAGGGAGTGGCAAAATCATTTTCACCGCCTCCTTATTAAGTTTCCAAGGAGGAATTAACGTGCCAGGTTATGCAGCAAGCAAAGGTGGAATAGCCCGTTTAACGATGGCTTTAGCGAACGAATGGGCTGGGAAAGGTGTGAATGTGAACGCGATTGCTCCAGGTTATATTTCAACAGATAATACGGCAGCTTTGCGGGAAGATAGCGATCGCAGCGCCTCTATTTTAGGACGAATTCCGGCGGGAAGATGGGGAGAACCAGAGGACTTTAAGGGTCCGGTGGTATTCTTAGCATCTGAAGCCTCTAACTATGTACACGGAACCATTTTGACCGTTGATGGCGGCTGGATGGGACGGTAGAAGAGTAGAGATAGTAGAGTAGAGAGAGGAGATAAAAATCTATACTCTATACTCTATAATCTATACTCTCTACTCTATAATCTCTAAACTAAACACTATGAAAAAACTTACTCTAATCCTCACCCTCCTCTCCACCTCCCTTTTCGCGCAGAAAATCGATGTGGACAAACAAATCGCTTTAGCTGGCCAGCAGTATCAACTCATGCTTGCTGCTCGACCAGATACGAGTACGACTATTCATTCCGCAAAACAAGATGGAACCTATAGCAATAAGCCGTCGCACTGGTGGTGTTCGGGATTTTTCCCGGGCGGACTTTGGTTCCTATATGAAAAGACGAAAGACCCGAAATGGGAGTCAGCAGCTCGATTGTGGACGGCAGCAGTGAAGAAAGAGCAGTTTAATACAGGAACACACGATCTTGGCTTTATGATGTATGACTCTTTCGGGAATGGATTGCGTTTAACGAAGGATCCGGAATACAAGAAGGTGTTGATTCAATCGGCGAAATCTTTGGCAACGCGTTTTGACCCTAAAATCGGCCTAATTAAGTCTTGGAATGGTTTTAAAGGAGGTTACAAATATCCGGTGATCATCGATAATATGATGAACTTGGAATTATTGTTTTGGGCGTCACGCGAAACGGGGGACCCGCGATTTAAGGAGATTGCGATTATTCATGCGGATAATACGATAAAGCATCATTTCAGACCGGATTATTCGAGTTATCATGTGATTTGCTATGATGTGGATGGTAAGGTTTTGGCCAAAAAACAACACCAAGGCTACCAAGACGAGTCTACCTGGACGCGCGGACATGCCTGGGCAATGTACGGCTACGTTGAAATGTACCGCAATACGAAGGACAAAAAATACCTCGACTTCGCTCAAAAAATCTCTGATTTCTATCTAAATCACCCGAATATGCCGGCTGACAAGATTCCGTATTGGGATTTCTATGCGCCTAACATTCCTACGGAAGAGCGCGATGCTTCTGCGGGTGCGATTGCGGCTTCTGCCTTGCTAGAATTGAGTACCTATTCAGGAGAAAAAGGAAAGCGCTATTACGCAGATGCGGTGAAGATGTTAGAATCGCTTTCGTCGCCGGCGTACCGCGCGGCTTTGGGTGAAAATAACCACTTCTTAATTATGCACTGCGTGGGAGCAAAATCGCTAAATTCAGAGATTGATGTGCCTTTAATCTATGCGGATTACTATTATTTGGAAGGCTTGTTGCGCTACCAAAAAATGGCTAAAAAATAGACGGCTTTTTGGGCTGAATTTCGTACCTTTGAGGCTTCATTTTATCAAGCCCTATGTCAGTAAAAAAAATTCAATCAGCCTTAATTTCGGTTTATTACAAGGACGGTTTAGCGCCCATCATTCAAGAACTTCATAAAAACGGAGTGACACTTTATTCTACGGGAGGGACGCAGTCTTTCATCGAGGATTTAGGTATTCCTGTGATTGCAGTAGAAGATTTAACGGGTTATCCGTCGATCTTCGGTGGTCGTGTGAAGACCTTGCACCCGAAGGTTTTTGGAGGTATTCTTCATCGTCGTGATTTAGCTGAAGATGTGGCTGTTGCTAAACAATACGATATTCCTGCCTTGGATTTAGTGATGGTGGATTTATATCCATTTGAAGAGACGGTTGCTTCTGGGGCTTCTGATGAGGATATTATTGAGAAAATTGACATTGGTGGTATTTCTTTGATCCGCGGTGGAGCGAAGAATTTTAACGATGTATTAATCGTTTCTTCCCGCGAGCAATACGCTGAAGTATCAGCGATCTTTGCGGCTCACGGCTCTACTTCGACTACTTTAGAGGAGCGTAGAAGTTTTGCAGGAAAGGCTTTCGCTGTTTCCTCTCACTATGATGGAGCGATTCAACGTTATTTCGCTGGTCAATCAGCAGATTTAGCTAATTATACCACCTTGCCAGCACATGGCTTGCGCTATGGAGAAAATCCGCATCAGCAAGGTACATTCTATGGAGATTTAGAATCACTTTTTGATAAATTACATGGTAAGGAATTGTCTTACAATAACTTAGTCGATGTAGATGCGTGTCTTTCGCTTTTAGATGAATTTAAGGAGACTGCTTTCGTAATCATCAAGCACATGAATGCGTGCGGTGTGGCGACAGGTTCAACGGTGAAAGAGGCCTATGATAAAGCACTTTCTTGTGATCCTATTTCTGCTTTTGGTGGCGTTTTAGCGACAAACAATACAGTAGACAAAGCGGCGGCTGAATCCATTAACCCTCTGTTCTGTGAGATTCTAATTGCGCCAGACTTTACGGAGGAGGCTTTGGAAATCTTAAAGACAAAGAAAAACCGCATTTTATTAAAGCGCAACCAAGTTTCTTTTCCTAAGGTAATGTTCAAGACTCTTTTAAATGGAGTTTTAGAGCAAGACAAGGATTTAGTGATGGAAGGCGTGGAAGATTTCAAGACGGTTACGAAACGCATTCCTACGGACGAGCACAAGCGCGCCTTAGCGTTTGCTTTGAAGATTTGCAAGCACACGAAGTCGAATACGATTATTTTAGCTAATGATGGCCAGTTATTGGCTTCAGGCGTAGGCCAAACTTCTCGTGTAGATGCCTTAAAGCAAGCGATTGATAAAGCGAAAGAATTTGGATTTGATTTAAACGGTGCGGTAATGGCTTCAGATGCCTTCTTCCCATTCCCAGATTGCGTAGAAATCGCTGGAAATGCGGGTATTGTGGCAGTTACACAGCCTGGCGGATCCATCAAAGATCAAGATTCGATTGATTACTGTGATGCAAATAATTTATCCATGGTAATGACGGGAATTCGTCACTTCAAACACTAGGATTTTTCGGTTAAAAATTATATTTTTAGGATTAAATTCAACAACAGATGCGAAGGCCTTAATGCCTTCGTTTAACCCAGTTAAATAACATTATGTCAGAAGCACAAGATTCATCAGCTGAAGATCGGGCAAATTACGGTGCAGATAATATTCAAGTTTTAGAGGGATTAGAGGCGGTTCGTAAACGTCCTTCCATGTACATCGGTGATACCGGCTTTAAAGGCCTTCATCACTTGATTTGGGAAGTAGTTGATAACTCGATTGATGAGGCGTTAGCCGGTCATTGCGATATGATCAAAGTGACGATCAACACAGACAATTCCATTTTAGTAGAAGATAACGGTCGTGGTATTCCTACGGGGATGCACACGAAAGAAAAGCGTTCTGCCCTAGAGGTAGTAATGACGGTGCTTCACGCCGGTGGTAAATTCGATAAAGACACTTATAAGGTTTCTGGTGGTTTGCACGGTGTGGGGGTTTCTTGTGTGAACGCCTTATCAACAGATTTAAAAGTAACAGTTTACAGCCGTGACGGTAAAATCTACCAGCAAGAATACAAAATTGGTGTTCCTCAATATCCGGTGAAAGAAGTAGGTGTTACGGATCGCACAGGTACATCGGTTTTATTCAAGCCAGATGAGACGATTTTCACTGTTACTGAATATAAATACGAAACGGTTGCGGGTCGTTTACGTGAATTATCTTTCTTGAATGCGGGAATTCGTATTCAACTTACAGATTTGCGTGAATTAGATGAAAATGGCGAAGCTAAATCAGAAGAGTTCTTCTCAGAAGGTGGTCTTCGTGAGTTCGTCATGTTCTTAGATTCAACGCGTGAGCCATTGCTTTCTGAGCCTATCTACATGGAAGGCGATAAGAACGGCGTTCCTGTTCAAGTGGCGATGATGTATAATACATCTTACACAGAAAACGTGGTATCATATGTGAATAACATTAACACGATTGAAGGTGGTACACACGTAGCAGGTTTTCGTGGTGCTTTGACACGTACGTTGAAAAACTACGCAGATAAGTCGGGTGCTTTAGAAAAATTAAAGATTGATATCGCGGGTGATGATTTCCGGGAAGGTTTAACGGCAGTTATCTCTGTTAAAGTAGCGGAGCCTCAGTTTGAGGGCCAAACAAAGACCAAGCTAGGTAATGGCGAGGTTTCTGGTGCGGTTTCTTCTGCTATGTCAGATATGCTAGAGTCGTGGTTAGAAGAGCATCCTAGAGAGGCTCGTCAAATCGTGGCTAAAGTTATTTTAGCTGCGCAAGCACGTCATGCTGCTCGCAAGGCGCGTGAAATGGTACAGCGTAAGACGGTTTTAGGTTCGAACTCGTTGCCAGGTAAATTAGCCGATTGCTCGGATTCTGATCCAGAAACCTGTGAGATCTACCTTGTCGAGGGAGATTCAGCGGGTGGTACAGCGAAACAAGGTCGTAACCGTGCATTCCAAGCGATTCTTCCCTTACGTGGAAAGATTTTGAACGTAGAGAAAGCACAAGAGTACCGTATCTACGAGAACGAAGAGATTAAGAATATGATTACGGCGCTAGGCGTTTCTTTCGGAAAAGATGGAGATGAGCGTGCGTTAAATATGGATAAATTACGTTACCACAAGGTGATCATCATGACCGATGCGGACGTTGACGGCAGTCACATTCGTACCTTAATTTTGACCTTCTTCTTCCGTTATATGCGTGAATTAGTTGATCGTGGATGTATTTACATTGCTCAGCCACCGCTTTACCAAGTGAAGAAGGGGCAGCAAGTGCGTTACGTTTGGACAGAAGATCAACGAACACAAGCAATTCAAGAATTAGCCGGTGGTGGTAAAGAAGACAACGTAGGAGTACAACGTTATAAGGGTCTAGGAGAGATGAATGCGGAGCAATTGTGGGAGACTACGATGAACCCAGAGTCTCGTACCTTAAAGCAGGTTACAGTAGAGTCTGCGATTGATGCAGATTTATTATTCTCTATGCTAATGGGTGATGAAGTAGCGCCACGTCGTGATTTCATTGAGAAGAATGCTAAATATGCTAAAGTAGACGTTTAGAATGAATTTTGATTTTAAGTCTTACCATTTGCGTGGCATTCATGCGGAGACATTAGCTGAAAAGCAAGTGATCAATCAGGAATTGAAAGACTTTTACAATTCCTTAACAGAAGAGGAGAAACGCTTGTTTAATTTAGAACTTCAGAAGTTTTTGGCTACCGAAATGGGGCGATTAGGTTCTGATTACCAAGCAATTAAAAATCAAGTCCCTACCGAATAAAATGAGTGAATTAGATAAAATACTGAAACACGAAGAGTCAAAAGATTCCCTTGCCGGGAATCTTTTGTCATTACTTACGCCTACGAACTGGAAGATTAATTTAATGGCTCCTCGAGAGCAAAATCGGAAGACAGATAAGTCAACTCAAAAGTCGAATGAAACAATCGCTAAAGCGAAGTTTATCTCTCGTGATTTATCCTGGTTGAAATTTGATGAGCGCGTTTTAGATCAGGCTAGAGATAGTTCGAAATCCTTATTTGATCGCTTAAAGTTCTTAGCTATCACGGCCTCTAATTTGGATGAGTTTTTTACAATCCGAATGGGCTCCTTGTACAATTATATCGATTTAGGAAAAGAGAGAACAGATTATTGTGGATTGCGTGAGGTTCCATTTAAGCAAGCGATAATCAACGAAGCACAGGAATTTACTCAGGAGAAGCACCGACTTTTCATGGAGGAAATTTTACCTCTTTTCCCAGAGAATGGACTCTTATTAGCGTGTTTAGATGATTTAGATGCCGACGAAAAAGAAGAGGTAGCCTCTTATTTTCAACGCACGATTTATCCGATGCTAACCCCTATGGTTTTTGATCATACGCATACTTTCCCTAGTTTGCTGGCGAAGACCTTGATTTTTGGGGTAGTGACGTTGGGTATTTCGGATAAGAAGAAGACGAGAAATGAAAAGGAACAAAAAATCTCTTTTGTCCAAATTCCTTTAAATCTGAAGCGTTTCTACGTGATTGAGCGAGAGGATAAAGTGTTATTTGTTCCGATTGAGGAAATTATTCGCCATCATTTACAGCTCTTGTATCGAAATGTGGAAATTGAATCTACGACTTTATTCCGCATCACACGGAATGGGGATTTTGATTTAGTGGAGCATGAGGATGCGGATACGGACTTTGTTGATGAAGTAAAGAAAAAAATTAAGGATCGTCGTTTGGGTCGGGTGACGCGGGTAGAGGTGGAGAAGTTTCATTCGGAATTCTTATTGACTGAAATGTTGAAGCGTTGGAATCTAGACCAAGTTGACATTTTTGTGAAGAACTCTATTTTGGACTTTACGTCTTTTTGGCAAATATTAAAACACCCGGAATTCAAATCACATCAGGCAATAAGTCCTGCGGTTGTTCCAGCCTTAGGCTTAAAATCTGTCGTAATTGATGATATTTTCGACACAATTAAGCGGGGCGATATCTTATTGCATCATCCGTATAATAATTTTGAGCCGGTCATACAACTGTTAGAACAAGCGGCAGATGATCCGAATGTGCTAGCGATAAAGATAACGCTGTATCGAATTTCGAAAAATTCGCGTATTTCTAGCGCCTTATTGCGTGCGGCGGAGCAAGGAAAACACGTGTCAGTATTGTTTGAGGTGAAAGCTCGTTTTGATGAGGAAAACAACATCAAAGAAGCAACGCGTTTGCAGAAAGCAGGGTGTTTTGTGATTTATGGTATTCCAGGATTAAAAACGCATACGAAATTATTGCAAGTCATTCGTAATGAGGGGAATCATGTGGTGAGTTATGCCCACCTTTCTTCGGGTAATTACAACGAGGATACGGCAAAATTATATACGGATATTGGCCTTTTGACAACTGATACGCGTATTACACAAGATATAGCCGAGTTCTTTAATGTAATTACGGGTCATTCGATGCCCACTCATTATGAGCATTTAATCACAGCGCCTCGCGATATGCGGAATCGCTTGATTGAAATGATCGAAAATGAGGTGAAGAATCATAAAGAAGGTTTGCCAGCGGGTATTTGCTGGAAGATTAATTCATTGCAAGATTTGAAGACGATGGAAGCGCTGTATAAGGCTTCGCAGGCTGGATTACCAGTACTTTTAATCGTACGGGGAATCTGCTGTATTCGTCCACAACGCAAAGGTTTGTCAGAGAATATCTTCATTAAATCGATTGTAGGAGAGTATTTAGAGCACACGCGTTTGTATTACTTCCACACTGCCGGCGATCCTAAAATCTATGGAGGAAGCGCGGATGTGATGGTACGAAGCTTTGACCGACGTATAGAATCCTTATTTGAATTAGTGAATACACGCGCGAAGAATCTGGCTATCACCATCTTAGATTGGAATCTACGAGATACGAAGAATTCTTATGAGATGCAGGAGGACGGCACTTATTGGAAAATTGACAGTGATATTCCTTTTAATATTCATTCGAAATTTTTTGAAATCAAAGAGGAGGATTTGGTTGCCGAATTAGCATTTGATAAATTTACTGTTAGCCTTGAAAAAAAATAGGCTGATTACACCAACAACATAACACATGGAAAGATTTACTGGATTGCTCGGTATCGTATTGATTTTGGGCGTGGCATTTTTGATGTCCAATAACCGAAAAGCGATTAATTACCGGACGGTAGG
>CANLVU010000046.1 GCA_947494535.1 Cytophagaceae bacterium | reverse complement strand
TTAAACTGGGGAGGCGATTTACTAACAGATGATATTCAATCCGGATTAGATATCTCCCGTGATCACGCGGAGACATTGAAAGTCCGTTTTGGTTCAGCCATTCAAAAAGACATTCCAGTAAGTGAAGTCGTGATGATTCCAGGTATTGCGGGTCGTAAGGCTACGCCAGTTTCTGTGAAGAACTTAGCTATCATTATTGAGGAAAGATTGAAAGAATTAGCAGCCATTGTGGTGGCTGAAATTTCAAAACAAACGGACATCAAGAACCTGAAAGCGGGTTTAGTGTTAACTGGTGGCGGAGCACAACTTCCGTACATTGATGAATTGTTCCAAAAATTCACGAGTTTAGATGCCCGCATCGGAGATCCGAATGCCACTTCCGCTAACCTAGCCATTGCGACAGAGATCAAAGATCCTTCTTATGCTACAGTGATTGGCTTGGTTCAGGTATATTATGATCAGCAAGAAACGGCTGATTCTGAAGATGCCCCTATGGCAAGCGCTCCTGTAAAAGAGATGGCAAACGAAACGGGCTATACAGAATCTAAATCATCGAAACCTGCGCCGCGTATCGGCGATCTATTCCGCAAAATGGTGGATGTGGTAATGGGCGACGATGAGGGTGGAGACGCCACTTATTAAGATGACGATGGTGGCGACGCCTCGTATTAAACTAGAATAACTTAGATTCAATCAATTGAATCAATATGTGGATCACTTTGATGTGGATTTCTTGAATGCGATCCGCGTAACCAAAGTGGTCCACTCTTATTTCGTGGCAACCATAGGAAGCTAATTTCCCCCCATCTTTGCCCGTTAATAAAATCACTTCCATTCCTTTCGCTTGAGCAGCTTTCACGGCCTCCATAATATTCGCTGAATTTCCAGAGGTTGAAATGCCTAAAAGGACATCCCCTTTGTTTCCTAAGCCTTCTATGAAGCGAGAAAAGATATAATTATAACCAAAGTCATTGCTCACACAAGAAATATGAGATGGATCTGAAATCGCCATTGCTGCTAAAGCCGGGCGATTCTCACGGTAACGTCCTGATAATTCCTCTGCGAAATGCATCGCATCGCAATGGCTTCCACCGTTCCCACAGGACAAAATTTTATTACCCTTTTTCAAGGCATTCACTAATACATCAGCCGCCTTTTCAATGGCTTCAATCTTAGCAGGATTTGCTAAAAAATCAGCTAAAACTTGCTGAGACTCTTGCAGGGATTGGGTAATCAGATTATTCATAGGGCAAAGATAATTAAAAATCGCCTCCTGCACCGCCTCCGCCGAAGTCCCCTCCGCCAAAGCCGCCGAAATCAAATCCTCCGCCACCTCCACCGGAGCCACCTCTTCCATAATCTCCACCGCCTAAAAAGATAGGTGGAAAGAACATTCCGCCTCCTCGAGAACCGGGTCCTGAACCACCCCCACGATTACGGGCCGCCTTAATTATGGCAATGATGAGCAAAAACAAGAAGATAAGTAAGACGGGAGGAATTCCTTGTTCTCCTTCCCCACTATCCTCGTTTTTAAATTCTCCACTCGCGCGACGCATCATTTCGGTGGTCGCTTCGTCTAAGCCTTGATAATAGACCCCTGCCTTGAAGGTGGGTTTTAAAATCCGGTTAATGATTCTTTTGCAAACAGCATCCGGTAAGACATCTTCAACGCCACGACCTGTCACAATACGTAATTTGCGATCTTGCATCGCTACAAGAATGACGACGCCGTTGTTTTTGCCTTTTTGGCCTACACCCCAGCCTTTACCAATATCAATCGCGTAATCGTAAGGATCACGACCGTTTGTTGAATTGACTAATACGATGGCAAACTGAGTGGAAGTAGAGTCCGCATAGCCGCGCATCTTCTGCTCGAGTGCATTCTCCTCTTCCGGATTTAACAGGCCGGCCTCATCTAAAATAAAGCCGTTGGGTTTAGCAGGAATACCTTCTTGAGCGTAGGCAAAAGAACTAAATAGCAATAAAAGTAGGACGAGTTTCCGCATAATTGAGATTAGATGCCAAAAGAGATTTCGTTGGACAATTCATTGACATCTCCCTTTTCATAGGGAAAAAAGGCCTTCAAAACTTCCCCCGTGCGCTTCACACCGTGAGCTAGGCCAGCCCCGAATTCATTCTTAATTAAATAGGCACGCATCTCGTCACGAATCGTTTCCCAAAACTCCGCTGGTACTTTCGCATCGATTCCTTTATCCCCGATGATACTAAACTTGCGGTCTTTGATCGCCAGATACACCAAAACCCCATTCTGCAAATCCGTCTTCTGCATACCTAACTGAAAGAATACCTCCGTCGCCCGATCAATCGGATGGCCAGCGCAATGGCTTTCTACATGTACACGAATCTCTCCAGACGTCTGTAATTCAGCGCCGTGGATAGCTTGCAAAATCAGGTTTTGGTGTTCTTCTGACAACATCCTTATTTCTTCTCGTCAAAATTAACCTCTGGCGCTTTATCCGATCCAGCATCCGCTTGGAAGAATCCTTTCTCTGCAAATCCAGAGAACGAAGCGATTAAGTTGTTTGGAAAAGTAACGATTAAGGTATTGTAGCCTTGAACAGCTGTGTTGAAATTATCACGCTCCTCTTTGATACGGTTTTCTGTACCCTCTAATTGCGCTTGTAATTCAGAGAAATTCTCTGTCGCTTTTAATTGTGGGTAGTTTTCTGCCACCACCATCAAACGCGATAAAGCACCACCTAAAGAGGACTGAGCCGCTTGGTATTTTTGTAAATTCTCTGGACTTAAATCCTTCGAGTCTAATTTCATTTGAGTAGCACTAGCACGCGCTTCAATTACCGCTGTTAACGTCGATTTCTCAAAATTCGCTACGCCTTGTACCGTCTTCACTAAGTTTGGAATCAAATCCGCACGGCGCTGGTACGCACTTTGCACATTAGCCCATTTAGCTTTCACGTCCTGATCTGATGTAGCCATGCTATTACGTGAACCTACACCCCAAAAAATTACGAGAGCAATCACTCCCAAAACAATCCATACTGTCTTATTCATCTTGATAAATTTTAATTGGTTTTAAGCTGAAACAAAAATACTATTTAAATTTTAAAGACCTGATTTCTGTGCAACAATCATCCGGTCATTCCCCTTAAAGTCTTTTAAAAGCTTGACTTCCTGGAAACCCTTGCTAAACAAGAGCTCGACGGTTTGAGTTCCAAAATACTGGTTAATTTCTAGACATAGATAACCACCAGCCCGCAAACGCTCCTGAGCAAAATCAGCCAGCGCCACATAATATTTCAAGGCATCGTCATTCGGTACAAATAAGGCCAAATGAGGTTCATAGTCTAGCACGTGCTTCGCCATCTCTTTGGCCTCATCCAGAGTCACATAAGGCGGATTCGAAACGATTACATCCCATGAACCTTCTGATGAAGGCCACTCAAAAATATCTTGCCGCTTGAAATGAACTTCAGCCTGCATGGATTCGCCGTTTTGGCGTGCCATCGTCAATGCTTCTTCGGAAATATCCCAAGCCTCTACCTGTAGTGACGGGCGCTCTAATTTCAAGGAGATAGGAATACAGCCTGAACCAGTTCCCACATCTAAAACCGAGGCATTATCGGAGGCGTGACTTAACATTACATCCACTAATTCCTCCGTTTCTGGACGCGGAATCAAGGTATCTGAATTCACGATAAACAAATGATCCCTAAAATAGGTCTTACCCATCACGTATTGCAAGGGTTCACCGCTAGCTAAACGAGCTAATCGCGATGACCAATCCTCCGGCAAGTCCACCTCTTTTTTCAAAACAATATCCATTGAGCTGATATTCCATCCCAAATCCAGGCAACGAAAGGCAATTGCTCGGGCCTCAGAAGGCTCATAATGGGTCGAAATTGCGTCGGTTATTTGCTGGATAAGAATAGGACTGGCAATCAATTTCATTTGTGGAGAATTTGGGTAAATTTACGAATTATAAACCGATGAAAACGCTATGAAAAAATTAATACTACCGCTCATCACAATCCTTGGAATACAGGCAACCGGGCAAGCGCAATACAAAACGATTGGGAAGATTCACGTCTACGATGAATCAGTAAAAACCTTAATCGACCCCTCCTCGCCTATTGAAATCGTTGCTGAGGGCTATACTTGGTCAGAAGGTCCGGTTTGGGTAAAGAAAGGTGGGTATCTTTTATTTTCAGATGTACCCGAAAATAAAATTTACCAGTGGACGGCAGACAAGGGAGCGGTTCTCTATCTAACGCCATCGGGCTACTCAGGTAAGGAGTATTATTCCTACGAACCCGGTGCAAATGGTTTGATTATTAACCAAAAAGGGAACCTAGTTTCCGCAGAGCATGGTAACAGAAGGATTGCGGAGATGCCTTTGGGAAAACCGGAATTAAAAAAGTCCCTGAGTGGATTATGGGAAGGCAAAAAACTCAATAGCCCGAACGACGTCATCCAAGCAAAGAACGGAGATTACTATTTCACTGACCCACCCTATGGTTTACCGGGTCGCGGGAAAGAAGAACCGGCGAAGGAAATAGCCTTTCAAGGGGTCTACCGCATCACGAAAAAAGGGGAGATGAGTTTGCAATATGATAAAATGGCCAGACCGAATGGACTGGCAATGAATCTAGACGAAAGTATACTCTATGTAGGATCTTCTGAACCGAAAGAATCTCATATTCTAGCTTTCCCGGTAGATAAAAAAGGGGATTTAGGAGAGCCTAGCATTTTTTTTGATGCCTCAGAACTTGCTAAGCGAGGAATTCGTGGAGGTTACGATGGAATGAAACTGGATCAGCAAGGAAACATCTGGACTACAGGACCTGGCGGGATTTTGATTATTAGCCCAGCCGGTAAATTACTAGGACGTATTGAAACAGGAAACCCGAACTCAAATGTGAATTTTGGGGAAGATGGGTCGACCTTATTTATTACCTCTAAGATGAATCTGTTACGGGTAAAGACGAAGACGAAAGGACTTCATTAAGCCTATAAAAAAAGGCCTCGATCGCAAAATCGAGGCCTTTCATTTTCTTATAACTTTCTAATCTTAATGTTTCTAAACCACACTTTATTTCCGTGATCTTGTAAAGCAATATGCCCTTTCATCACTTTGCCAAAATCTGTCATTCCTTTGAACTTAGATCCAGCAATCATATCTTTCCAATTTTGATCATCCGTACGAGTCTCCACTACCTTAGATCCATTTAAATACAATTGCAACAAGCCTTTATTGTTTACGATTCGTGCTGTGTTCCACTCTCCCACAGGCTTCGTCACGCTTACTGATGATTTGATCAAATCGTACAAATCGCCTGAATTGTGTTTGTTGATTTTCCCGTCTGGGTGGCCTTCATCGTGTAATACCTGCATTTCCGGACCCGTTACATAAGTCGCACCGTACTTCTTAGAATCATCATTCACGTTAAAAATAATGCCTGAATTACCGTTCACAGAAATTTTCCAATCAACAGTGAAATCATAATTATCAAAAGACTCGTTAGTCACTAAATCACCGCCATCTTTCTTCGCAGCATCGAATCCAATTTCCCCATTTTCGATCGTCCAAGAGGAGCCTACTTTTTCACCTTTACCGAAGCTGTGCCAGCCTGTGAAAGTTTTACCATCAAAAAGTAATTGAGTACCATTTTTCTTTTCTGCCCTAGTTAGCTCATTCATTCCTTGGCTAAAAGACACAAATGCGAAGCAGACAGCTGCGCAGGTTAAAACTATTTTGTTCATGATTATTAGGTTTATGATTTTTACAATACTACTAAAAGTCTACAACAATTGTATCTAGTACGGGCAATTTTAGCGTCAAATCTTTGTAAATTGCGCGCTGATATAAAATTCCATGAAGACCAAAGTAGCCCCAAAGCCCTCCATCAACATCATTACCCTCGGTTGTTCGAAGAATCTAGTCGATTCTGAAGTGCTCTACACCCAATTAAAAGGGAATGGATTAGAGGTAACGCATGAAGCGAAAAAGGACAAGGCGAACATCGTCGTGATTAATACGTGTGGGTTTATTGATAATGCCAAACAAGAGTCGATCGATACCATTTTGCGCTATGCGGATGCAAAGCAGGCCGGCAAGATCGATAAATTATACGTAACGGGTTGTTTATCCCATCGCTACAAGGATGATTTAGAGAGAGAAATCCCGATGGTGGACTCCTTCTTTGGAACAAATGAATTACCTCTTCTATTAAAAGCTTTAAAGGCGGATTATAAACATGAATTAGTGGGTGAGCGTTTATTAACGACTCCGGCTCACTATGCTTATTTAAAGATTGCGGAAGGTTGCGACCGACCTTGCTCATTCTGCGCGATTCCATTAATGCGTGGAAAACACGTTTCCACTCCGATGGAGGAATTAGTGAAGGAAGCGTCATCGCTTGCGAAGAAAGGCACCAAAGAATTGATATTAATCGCTCAGGACCTCACTTTCTACGGTTTAGACCTGAAAGGTGAAGGCAAATCTGGCCGTCAATTAAAAGAACTATTAGAGCGTTTATCTGATGTCAATGGCATCGAATGGATCCGTTTGCAATATGCGTATCCAGCTGGTTTTCCAGTAGAAATTTTGGACACGATGGCGGAACGCGACAATATTTGCAAATACCTGGATATGCCTCTCCAAAGTGGTTCAGACGCGATGTTAAAGCACATGCGCCGTGGAATCACTCGCGCAAAAACGGAGGAATTGATCCACACGATTCGCGAGAAAGTACCGGGTATCGCCTTACGAACCACCTTAATTTCTGGTTATCCAGGGGAAACAGAAGAGGATTTTGAGGAAACTTATTCATTCGTGGAGCGCATGCGTTTCGACCGTTTAGGTATCTTTAATTATAGCCACGAGGAAAATACGCACGCTTACCTCGTGAACGATGATGTGCCTGAAGAGGTGAAGCAATTCCGTTCGGACGAGATTATGGCGGTACAGCAAGGAATTTCTGAGGAGTTGAATCAAGCAAAAATAGGCCAAACCTTGAAAGTGATGGTCGACCGCAAAGAGAGCGGCTTCTTCGTAGGACGTACTCAGTTCGATTCTCCCGAAGTGGATAATGAAGTCTTGATTCCGGCGCAACAATACGCACGTTTGGGCGATTTTGTGAATGTGAAGATCAATAAAGCCGAAGAGTTCGACTTATACGGCGATATTATAGCGTAAAGGTACTTAGGCGCATGTCGCGCAGATCCAAAGTCATCAATCCTTTTTGAGCAGAAGATTCGAAGCCTGCAAGGTAGAAGATGGCTTCTTTGGCCTGTAATAAACCAATGATTCCTGGTAACACACCTAACACCCCTAATTCATCGCAGGACGGTATTTCTTGTGGGCTTGGTTCCACCGGAAATAAGGAACGATACGAGGGTCCCTCCGGATGAAACACCGCAAATTGGCCTTCCCAGGCGTGAATGGCCCCATAAACGAAAGGCTTTTCTAAAGCGACACAGGTATCATTAATCAAATAGCGGGTTTCAAAATTATCTGTGCAGTCGATAATCAAATCGTATTGTGCTATATAGGTCGACGCATTTTCTGCGCTTAAATTTTCTACGGTTCCTTTGATAACAATGGTTGGATTCAAGGCTTGCAAAGCCTCCGCTGCTTTCAAGGCCTTCGAAGCTCCTACATCCGCTGTTTTATAGAGCACCTGACGCGCTAGGTTCGAAAGTTCAATTACATCCGCATCTAGAATGGTGATCGTTCCCACGCCAGCCGCCGCTAGAAAAGGCAATGCACCACAGCCCAAACCACCTGCACCCACCACGAGAATCTTCGATTCTTTTAGGCGCATCTGTTGCTGTTTCCGCCATTCCGGCAGATTCAGCTGTTTTCGGTAGCGTTCGAATTCTAAATCAGATAGCATAGGTGTAAATAAAAAAAGCCTCCCTGAATTTCAGGAAGGCTAATTTCGATAATTATTTTGAAAACTAAACGCTTAATGTACCCTTACGAGCTGCAGCGATTAAAGTTTTTTCGAAACCGTTCTTGTTGATCGTGCGAATTGCTTTCGCAGAAACTTTCATACGAACCCAAACACCTTCTGACTCTAAGAAAAATTTCTTAGTCTGTAAGTTCGGGTAGAACTTACGCTTAGTCTTGTTATTAGCGTGAGAAACGTTGTTTCCTACTTGAGTTTTGCGTCCTGTAATTTGACAAACCTTTGCCATAGTATTGTTTATTTAATATTGTTCTTTCCTAAAGGGATTGCAAAATTAGAAAATATTTTGAAATAACCCAAACCTCTTTTGAAAATTTATAAAATGCAAGACAATGTGTATCTTTGGACATGGCTAAGCGAAATATAAAGGCACCGTTAAAGAAAAAAATCATCTCTTCCTTGATCTGGTTAGGCACCCTGCCATTATGCCTTTACACGCTTTTGACCTATCTATTAAGCTATTCTCTCATCGTAGAGCATTGGTTCGCCGGATTTATTATGATGACCATGCCTTACGCGCAATTATTGTGCTTCTTTTCGTTAGTCTATTGGATTTTTCAGCGAGCGAAGCGAGCGCTTTTACCCTTGATCGTCCTGTTGCTTGGCTATGGATTTATCGGGAGAACCATCAGCTTTAATTCAACGGTAGCCACCTTACAAAAACCGTTAACAGTGATGAGTTATAATGTTTTTGGCATGTATTCAAATGAGTATGAGGCCAAAAAAGAAGAGTTAGAAGACCTCAAAAAATTCATCCGCGATTATGATGCTGACATCAAATGTTTTCAGGAATTCTATTCCCATTCGGATCGCAAGGCCTACCACACGGTCTCTTTCTTGAAGGAAAAATACCCGCACTACGCCTTCATTCCACTGAAAAAGCAGTTATTTGATTCACACGAAAAAATGGGACTTGTGGTCTTTTCGAAATACCCCATCATCCACGAAGAAGGTGAGCAATTTGATAATTCAGCGAACGGCTATCTATTAACCGATATCGTAAAAGATCAAGATACGATTAGGGTAATCAATCTGCAGCTTTGGTCGATGGGAATTCGTGTGAATAAAGTGACCTCTAAAATACGATTACAAGATTATACGGATGCTAAAAAAGAAGGACGCGGCATCATCTCTTCACTCCGCAAGGGCTTCATTGAGCACAAAAAGGAGATGGATAAGATTAACCGCCTTATCCAAAAAAGCCCCTATCCTATCTTAGTGGTAGGAGATTTAAATGAAACGCCATCTGGCTGGGCCTATGGAACGATTCGGGAACGCTTGAAAAATTCCTTCGAAGAAGCGGGATCCGGTTTTGGTTTTACCTTAAATCGTAGTCCCTATTTCGTTCGCATCGACGATCAATTCTTCTCCGAAGAATGGAAAGCCGTCAATTTCCGAACCCTGCGAAACATAAAATACTCCGACCACTTCCCTACCGTAGGTCAATATATATTGAATGGAAAATAAGCTCTGGAAAGTCTTAGGCACAGGTTTCGGCGTTGCTGTCACACTCGGCGGAACCGTTGGAACCGGTATCCTGCGTAAGCCAGGACCCATTGCTGCCTCCTTGCATGACCCCACCTTAATTCTTAGTTTATGGGTCTTAGTAGCCATTTATGCCTTACTAGGTGTTAGCTGTCTTTTGGAATTAAGCTTATCGATTCCCAAAGCAGGTTCCTGGTATGGCTACGCAGAACGCGCATTTGGCCGCTACATAGGATTCTTAGTGGGCCTCACTAGCTGGCTAGGAACCGTAACGGCCTTAGGTTTTGGCTCCTACACCTTTAGCGAATACCTGATCATCGTCTTTCCTGGTCTAAGTCCCTATCTAGTCTATTGCGCCATTGGCATCCTTGCTCTGCTGTGGTTTTTCCATCAATTAGGCGTCGTCATGGCAGGCAAATCCCAAGAATGGCTCAGTGGCATCAAAGCTGTCGCCTTGATGATTTTCATAGCCATTTGTTTTGCATACGGTGATGGTGGCGTTTTCTTGCAGAAAACTACAGCACCCACGGGCCTACCCTTAGCGAGCGGCATTATGACAGCCCTCTTATCGATTTTTTACGCTTTTGATGGTTGGCATACAGCCAGTTATTTCACAGAAGAAAATAAAGATCCCGTTAAATCGATGCCAAAATCGATGTTCATTGGCGTCATCACCGTCGCCGTGATCTATTTATTAATTAATGTCGGCATCCTGTATAGCTTACCTCTTGAAACACTTTCAACTAGTAAATTAGCTGCCGCAGATGCCATGAAGTTGTTATTTGGAGCAGATATGGGTCGTTGGATTACCGTCTTTTTAATGCTCAGCATTTTAGGCATCTTAAACACGCAAGTGATGTTTGCCCCGCGCGTGATTTATTCGATGAGCCGTGACGGTCTATTTTTTAAACAAGCCGAAAAAGTGAACTCGGCAGGCTCCCCAACTACGGCAACACATTTAACCGTTTTCTCCGCTTGCATTTTTTTATTAGCGGGCAAAGAAATAAACGAACGCCTTTCTGACATCGCAACCTTCTTTTTCGTAGCGAGTTATTTAGCCGGATTCGCCTCCTTATTACGCCTTCGCGTGACTGAACCGAACTTAAAAAGACCATATCTGGTTTGGGGATACCCCTTTTTACCTTGGATATTATTAATTATATCCGCATTGTTTTTAGTAGGAACCTTAGTAACGAATCTAGGGAGTGTGGTGTATGTGGTGGGGTTTGTGGGGGTGAGCTATCTAGTCTATCGAAGAATGGAGAGTAGAAATAATAGAGTATAGAGTAGAGATAATAGAGTAGAGATGTTTTATATAGAATCATTTCTCTTTACACCATAATCCATACTCTCTTATCTCTCATCTCCTCTCTATACTCTCTTATCTCTACTCTATTTTAGTGTATCGCTCTCAAAAACTCCAACACCGAATTCTTGATTTCCTTGACAGAGGTATTGCCTAGATTAGATAATATGGAGAAGGCTAGTGTTTTTCCTTCTTTGGTCAAATAATAACCAGAAAGGTCATAGGTATTCCCAAATGAACCCGATTTCGCCCAAATGCGAACACCAGGATTCAGATCTTGCACATTGCGCATGGTTCCGGTCTTACTCGCTTCTGGCAGCAAAGTATACAATCGATCTGGGGCAACTTCTTTTGCTAAAGTCTCTAGAATGTAGATGAAATCCTTTGGCCTTACTAAATCGTACCTCGATAATCCAGATCCGTCCACCCAGCGAATATCCTTCAGAAATTCATTACCAGGCTCTTTCTTTAAATTTTCAATTACTTGAGTCGGATCCCAACCTTTCTCTGCGGCAATCATTACAAGCAACTGCTCAGCCACTGAATTATCACTTTCGTGCAACATAGGCAGGTATAAACTATCCATTTTCCCTGCGTAGAAAATACGCGCATCTGGATGAACTGCTAGAGGCATCGTCTCCACCGATTTATGAAGTGTATCGGTCAAAAGAAAGGCCGTCATATCAGGAGAAGTAATGAATGGCACATCTTGGGATCCATAGTTCTGCGTCTGTAATACCGGTAATTCAAACTGGTTTTTCAACCGATTACGACGTACCCCCAGCGCAGTTCCCGTCTTAGAAACCGCTTCAAAAGCATCCGGCATTATTCGCCATCTTTTAGCTGTGGCTGAAAAATTCACCAAGTTTGCATACAAGGGCATGTCCGAAATCTCCGCAGAATAATGGTCATTATAATCATCCCAAGCCCATCCAGGACCCAAAACAGGAATCTGTTTCAAGGGTGAACCATAGACTAAAACCTTAGAAGAAGCTGCTAAAAAATCGCGCAAAGCAGTATTTTTGATAGTGGGATGCAGGTTTGAAATATCCCCTGTTCCCCAAAAAAAGAGGGTATCTTTTGTTTCGCGGTATTTGAAGGAAGGGATTTGACTACCTAATATTCGATTTGCCTGTAAAAAGGTCAATAGCTTCATATTAGAAGCCGGCATAAAGTATTGATCTGCGTTTTTCTCGAAAAGCACCTTACCGGTCGCAAGGTCCTTAATCATGATGCCAGTTGCCCGCTGAGCCAAGCTAGATTCAGTGTAGGCGATCTGCAAATGGGAGCTTTGGCAAGATGCTAAAGCCAGCAGGAGTAAAAAGGCTAGATTTTTCATGCAATAAAGGTAAAAGGTTTTCGTATTTTTGGGCTCATTTTATTAAAAGAATGCTCGTTGGATTTGTTATTTTCTATCTGGCTTTAAATCTAGCCGTGGGTTGGTGGGCCAGTAAGAAGGTGCAAACTACCCAGGATTTCGTGTTAGCGGGACGTTCCTTACCCTTTGCCTTAGCCATGATGGTGACTTTTGCGACCTGGTTCGGGTCCGAAACCATTCTTGGAGCGCCGCGCGAATTTGTCCATGGTGGGGTGTTAGCCATCATTGAAGAGCCTTTTGGGGCTGCACTCGGTTTATTTCTAGTGGGTGCTATTTATGCTCGAAAACTGTATCCCTTACCCGTATTGACTTTTAGTGATTATTTTCGATTACGGTTTGGGGCCTTTTCAGAAAAGCTTTCGGCGATCATTATGATCCCCTCCTACTTCGGCTGGATCTCCGCACAATTAGTGGCCTTAGGGTTGACGATGCACCTTTTATTACCTATCTCCGTAGAAACAGGCATCATCATAGGCGCCTTACTGGTCATGGCCTATACCTTGCTAGGAGGCATGTGGTCAATCTCCGTGACCGACTTTTTTCATAATATTATCTTGATCGCTGGTTTATTATTTTTAGCCTATTTGTTGTGGGCCAAAGTCCCTAATTTCAACCAACTGATCACCTCACAACCCAAAGGTTTCTTCCGAGCTATACCACACGAAAATACGTTGAAAGATTGGCTTGTGTATGGCGCTGCTTGGATCACCATCGGTTTTGGCTCTATTCCGCAGCAAGATATTTTTCAACGGGTGATGTCTGCCAAAAATGAGAAAATCGCTGCAAAAGCGAGCTTAGCAGCCGGCGCCATGTACCTAACGATTGCGTTATTACCGCTCTTAATTGCCTTTATTGCCGTTCGTTTATACCCTTCCTTATTATCGGAAGATGAATTGTTGATCCCCACTTTAGTGATGAAGTTCACGCCTCGAGCGATGCAGGTTTTATTCTTAGGAGCGCTCTTATCTGCTCTATTAAGTACGACTTCAGGAGCTATTTTAGCACCAGCTTCCGTTTTAGGAGAAAACATTTTGAAACCCTTAATGCGCCGGCCTTCTGATAAGATTGTGTTACTTTTTATCCGCGTGTCAGTGGTATTGGTGACTTTGGCCTGTATTATTATGGCTATTCAACGCCAAAACATCTTCGAACTTGTAGGCGAAGCCTCTGCTTTCAGCCTAGTTTCCCTCTTTATTCCGCTCAATGCGGGCCTCTGGTGGAAACGAACGACTCCCTGGGGAAGTCATTTAAGCATGGTGTTGGGATTGGTTTTTTGGGGATATTTTCACTTTATCAACCCATCGGAGATTCCAGCGGTTTGGTATGGTCTATTAGCAGGATTAATCGGTTTGCTATTAGGGAATTTAATTAAAGCCAAATCTGCTTAAGCGTCCCCAGATAGTGTCCTTTCTTTCCGGTATGCACATAATCTAGGATTGCGTCGTTGATGGAAGGATAAATCATTAATTCTGCGATTTTGTCCACGGGAACCCAAACTAAATCATCAGCCGTTGTTTCTCCCGCTTGAATGAGCGGGATTCCTCCCACAATATCTCCTTCGAAAATAAGGTGCACACACGCACTGTAATCATCCGTGGCATGCACCTGACCTGTAAAAAGCAAATCATGCACTTCCACCTCTATGCCTAGTTCTTCCTCGCATTCACGGGCAATAGTGACTGGAAAGGTCTCTCCAGCATCCACATTCCCACCCGGTAATGCAAACTTGCTCCCTCCCGGATAATCATAGCGCAGGAAAAGCACATGATTATTCTCGATGATGAGGGCAGCTGGTCTAATTCGCATGGTATTTACAAAATTTGAAAAGATAAATATACCATTAGATTTCCTAAATTGCAGTCAAAATGAACGTATAGCATGCAAATAAGAGAAATTTGTCAGCAGATGGAAGCTTGGGCACCTCTAGCCTGGCAAGAATCCTATGATAACGCAGGATTACTAGTAGGTGATGCTTCTACCGAAGTGAAAGGCGTATTAATCAGCCTAGATTGTACGGAAGAAGTGGTAGAGGAGGCAATCAAAAAAGGTTGCAACTTGATTATTTCGCATCATCCCATCGTTTTCACCGGTTTAAAACGAATCACCGGCGCTTCGTATGTCGAAAGAACCGTCATCAAAGCCATCCAAAACAACATTGCTCTCTACGCATCACACACAAATTTAGATCACGCTCCACTGGGCGTCAGCTACCATTTAGCTGCTAAGCTAGGCATTACAGGACAGGTATTGAAACCGATGCGCGATGCCTTAAAGGCTCTGCACTATTATGTTCCTGCGACGCATGAAAACTCCGTGAGAGAGGC
>CANLVU010000045.1 GCA_947494535.1 Cytophagaceae bacterium | reverse complement strand
GATTGCCATTTTTTGTCTCGTGGTTAAAGAAATAGTCTAAGACTACTTTTTTGCCAGCGCCTATCGATAGTTCTTTGGCGATTTCCATTTCTAATGATGCCAAAATAAATGGACCCACGCCCTTTAAATCATCGGTACGCAGTGGCTCACTCAAGTAATAGTCATACGTTCCATCGCGGTAAGGTACTCCACCTAAACCTCCTACAGTGACTGTTTTCTCTAAATGAATGTAACCTGCTGCATCTTTTATGACGAATTCTTTCAGGATTCCCGCATAGCCTTTCTCCGCGTTTTTGCGGAATGAAGCTGGTAAATACCCTTTTCTAACCCCCTTCGCAAAGGCATAAACGAACATATTGGAGGCCGATGCTTCGAAATAGTTTCCTTTTTTACCTGGATAACCTGGTAGTTGATACCAAACGCCTGATGTTGGATCTTGGATCTTCGCGATGGCAGCAGATAATTGATTTAATTGCTGAATTAAGATGCCTCTAGAAGGATGGTTCTTAGGCATGTAATCTAACACATCCACTAAAGCCATCACATACCAGCCCATAGACCGACCCCAAAAATTAGGGGAATGTCCGTTTGTCTTATCCGCCCAGGGTTGCGCTTTTGCCTGATCGTAGGCGTGGAATAAAAGGCCTGTTTTAGCGTCAATTGCCCCTTTATACATCAATTGGAACTGTTTGATGATATCCGCCCAGTTATCTTGATTCGTGATTTGTCCGTATTCAGCATAGAATGGCTCCAGCATGTAAAGTCCGTCTAACCACATTTGGTTCGGGTATCTTTTTTTATGCCAAAATCCGCCATCCGCATCTCTTGGTTGCGCCGAAATCTGCTTTCTCAATAGATCAGCGGCTTTTTTATAGCGTTCATCCCCTAATTCCTGGTACAGATACAAAAGCATTCGACCTGTGGTGATATTATCCGAATTAAATTCGTCGAAATGATAGGTGGGAATATTTCCATTCGCATCGACGAAACTATCGATGTTCTTTTTAATGTAGTTGAAATAGGTGGCGTCCCCCGTTCTTTGGTAGACATTTTCCAAAGCTTTCAATACCAATCCCTGCTCATAATCCCAGTTAGCAGGTTTCCCTACCTTCACTGTGATTGAATCCGGATGCGTGTGCATAATGGACTTGGCCATTAACTCGGAATAGTTTTGGGCACTCACTGCGGTACTTAGCCCGAATAAAAGAACAATCAGTTTTTTCATATTAGCGTAAATCAGAAATTTCTGCAAAATCCATATCCGTATAATCCTTATTCTCACCCGCCATTCCCCAGATAAAGGAATAGTTCTTCGTCCCCGATCCACTGTGAATCGACCAAGGTGGCGAAATAACGGCTTGGTGATTATGTACCCAAATGTGCTTCGTCTCCGTCGTTTCGCCCATCAAATGCAATACAGCATGACCTGGTGTCACATCAAAATATAAATACGCTTCCATTCGGCGATCATGTACGTGTGCCGGCATGGTATTCCAAACAGAACCCGGTTCTAAAATCGTCAAGCCCATCACTAATTGACAGGATTGAATGCCTTCATTGTGAATGTATTTATAAATAGTGCGGTGATTCGATGTCTCTAAACTTCCTAAAACAACGGTTGTCACCTGTTCGCGATCTAATTTTGCGTTCGGATAAGTTGCGTGTGCTGGGGAAGATAATAAATAGAATTGGGCAGGATTTTCACTCGAAGAAGAACTGAAACTTACCTCTTTCACGCCGCGGCCCACATAAACAGCACCTAATTTATCGATGGTAAATGATTCACCATCCGCTGTCACAGTTCCTTTTCCTCCCACATTGATGATCCCTAATTCGCGTCTTTCTAGGAAGAAATTAGCTTTTAATTTATCTGGGTTCGGAAGACTTAATGTTTTTGATACCGGCATCGCGCCACCGATGATCATGCGATCATAAATGGTATAGGTTAATTTAATTTCATCGGCTTGAAAGATGGTTGAGATTAGGAAATTATCTCGGATCTCTTGGTTCGTAAAAGTGGAAACTTCTTTCCGACTCGCCTCAAATCTGTAGTCCATTGTAATATGTTTTTTCTATTTGTTTTGTGATGTAAAGCGCCATTGCGCCTAATTCTACTGTATATTTACACGTTTTATGCCAAAAGAGTTCATTAGCAGCCTTTCTCATTTTCTAATTCCTATCGGTTTTCAATCGATAGCAGAAGGATTATGGCGTCACGAATCTTCGAATGCACGTATAAAAGCCATGCCTGGGGAAAGTGAGGAGGGAGATATGTGTATTTGGGAAGATCAATGGATGTTGCGCCGCTTTTCGATTGAAAAACAAATTATCGCTCGAATAACATCTTTGCGATCCGTTTTTGCCCGTGATACCCGAATTGTGCAAATAGATGCGGAGACGGCAAGGGAATTTTTAGATAAAGAACACGTGAAAGGCTTTTTAAAAGGATCTTCTTATTTTGGCTGTATCGTTCCACCGCATCGGGTTTTTCGTGGAATTGAAAGTCCTTATATACACGAGGGGCATCCATTGCTGGCAGTGGCTGTTTTTGGGAAATCATTCCTCATGAAAGAGCCGGGTTTAGAAGGCTGCTTATCTGGCGAACTCACTGAAATTGCCACTTTATCCAGCATTCGACTCGTAGGTGGTTTGACGAAATTCTTACAAGCCTATAAAGAGTTGCATCCTGAAACGCACAATGTGATGACCTACGTGGACAAGGAATGGAATACGGGCAAAGGTTTTTTATCGGTAGGGTTTACGAAGATTGGAGAGACGGCCCCCATTCAATTAGGTAACAGAATAAACAAAGGAAATTTGAAATTGCGTTATGTCTACTGATCAGAAGCTCATCGTATTATTAGGCCCTACGGCTAGCGGTAAAACGGCTTTAGCCGTGGAACTAGCGTGTGCTCTAGATGGCGAAATCATTTCTGCAGACTCCCGTCAAATATACCGTCGCCTCGACATAGGCACCGGAAAAGACTTAAAAGAATATGGTTTCATTCCGTATCACCTCATCGATAGCCACGAAATAGGAGAGGCATTTTCCGTCGCACATTTCCAAAAAGCGGCTTTTGATGCCATTAATGACGTTTTTGCTCGTGGAAAGCAGCCTATTTTGTGTGGTGGAACCGGTTTATATATCGAATCCTTGTTAGCGAATTATCAATTTTCCCATGTCCCTCATTTCTTGTCAGAGCCATTGGATATACAATTTAAGTATACAGTCTTTGGCCTAAATCCATCGACCGACTTACGCAGAGAGAAGATTTCGAAACGATTTCAAGCCCGGCTGAAAGAGGGAATGCTAGAAGAAGTACAACAGCTTTTGTTTGATGGGGTTCATCCGCAGGAATTGCGCTGGATGGGCTTGGAATATAAATGGATGGTGAATTTTGTGGAAGGCTTGATTTCGCGTGACGAATTTGAAAAAGGCCTTGAATCAGCAATTCATCAGTTTGCCAAACGCCAAATGACTTATTTTAGGAAAATGGAGCGAGCCGGGATTGAAATTAAATGGATTCCAGATGAGCTTGATTTTCAAGCCAAAAGAGATTTTATCTTGAATTTTATCTAAATTTTTAGAGGCAGGTATTGCAAAATGTGGAAAAACGCCTTACTTTTGCAATCTCTTAAGGAGACAGAGAGTTGGCAGAGTGGTCGATTGCGGCAGTCTTGAAAACTGTTGACTGTTACAGGTCCGGGGGTTCGAATCCCTCACTCTCTACCAGAGCGAAAAGCGAAACGAAAGTTTCGCTTTTTTTTGTTTCAGGTCATTTAATTAAATTTCGGAATGAAATTATACCTTGTACCTACTCCCATTGGGAATTTAGAAGATATCACGCTGCGTGCCATTCGGGTGCTGGGGGAGGTAGACGGGATTTTAGCGGAGGATACGCGCAATTCTGGTCAGTTATTAAAGCATTTAAATATTTCGAAACCTTTGTATTCCCACCACGCCCACAACGAACACACCGGTGTTCCGGGTGTGATTAAGATGCTGAAGGAAGGAAAATCATTAGCCCTCATTTCAGATGCAGGAACACCTGGCATTTCAGATCCAGGCTATCTTTTAGTGAAAGCTTGTGTAGATAATGGGATTGAAGTAGAATCTCTTCCAGGAGCTACTGCCTTCGTTCCAGCCTTAGTTAATTCTGGTTTTCCGACGGATCGTTTCGTGTATGAAGGCTTTTTGCCACACAAAAAAGGCCGTCAAACGCGTTGGAAAGCATTAGCTGAAGAAGAAAGAACCATTGTTCTCTATGAATCTCCCCATCGTTTGGTTAAGGCTTTGGAGCAAATTATTGAATTTATCTCGGCTGATCGTTTAGTGATGGTCGGGCGTGAAATAAGTAAACTGCACGAACAAATGGTTCGCGGTACGGCTACTGAGGTCTTAGCGTATTTCGTGGCTCACCCGGATAAAGTGCGAGGTGAAATAGTGATTGTTATTGCTGGAAAATAGATGAAAAAGATCCTTTTATTCTTGTTGATTTCGTTAGCCGCAAAAGCGCAATTGAGCTCTAAAGCCGAAGTTGTTTTAGTGACAGTTGCTCCGGGTAAAGAATTGCATTCCGCTTTTGGCCATACCATACTTTGGATAAATGATTCCTCGAACGGTATTGATCGAGCCTATAGTTATGGGACTTTTGATTTTAGAACGGAGAATTTCTATCTAAAATTTTTGATGGGGACCTTACCCTATACGATCTCTGTCCATTCTATGCGGGATGAGTTTGAATACAATGCGCAGTACGAGAAACGCGGGATGATTGCCCAAAAACTGCAACTCGATTCTCTTCAGAAAAATGCCATTTTTCAGGCTTTAGAGAATAACTTATTGCCAGAAAATAGAGAATATGCCTACAAATTCTTCTATGATAATTGCTCTACACGTATTCGGGATATGATCGAGCGTAATGCTCCAGGTAAATATGCTTGGAAGCAGGCGCCTACTCTCGAAGGTAAATCCTACCGCGATTGGATGAACAACTATTTAGCACCTAATTCCTGGGTGACCTTGGGTATGAATTTAGCTTTAGGCGTCCCTTCAAACGTGAAGGCAACAGCCTCTCAATCTTGTTACTTGCCTGATAATTTAGCGTCTGCTACGAATCTTGCCAAAGGTTTGTCCGCTAATCCGGTGACTTTATTTGATGCAGAAGCATCTTCAGAGGCACCTTTTGATTTTACAGGACCTTATTTGATTTTAAGTCTTTTGTCACTGCTGGTGGGATTCTTTTCGTTTAAAGGGAAATTTCCTTATGCGGCCGATGTGGCTCTTTTCTCCGTGATAGGAGTGTTAGCCTGGTTTATTTTCTTCTTAGGTACGGCTACAAATCACGAAGTGATGGCATGGAATCCCGCTTCGCTGATGCTGTTTCCATTTAATTTTCCATTGGTGTTTTGGTTTGTAAGAAATCCCATTAAGTGGAAGTTTTACTTACACATGGTCCTAGTATTCAGTATAATTGGAATGGTCTGGTGTGGTTTGCAGTTTTGGCCTATGGCACTAGTCGGATTGCCCCTATTTATTCGATTGTTTAGTTTATCGTTCATCAAAAAATAATGCGTTACCTCTTACTCTTCCTTTCCTTTTGCAGTTTTTCTCAAGAGGTATTCAAGCCTTTAGTACCTCAAAAGGAATTTAAGCCCTTGAAGATTGAGCGCTCCTTAAAAGCGGATGGTCATCTGGATGAATTGGAATGGTCGAATGCACCATCGGTAAATTTAGATTTTCAAGTAGAGCCCAATCAGGGTCAAAAAGCATCATTCAATTCAACAGTTAAGCTGCTTTATAATCAGCAATTTCTGTATGTAGCGGCTATCTTAAAAGATAGCTTGGGTAAAAATAGCTACCGCGCGCCCAATTTGAAGCGAGATTATATGTTCGTTGAAAATGATCTTTTCGGAATTGCGATTGATGGATTTAATGACAAGCGCAATGCGATTGTATTGCAATCTAATGCGTATGGTGCTCAAAGGGATTTGCTTGCCTTTGATGACCGCCAGTTTGATATTGATTGGGATGGATTGTTCCGGGTGAGAACACATCGGTCAGATTCCTCCTGGGTAGCTGAGTTTGCGATTCCTTGGCAAACTTTACGTTATCCTAAAACAGAAGAAAACAAATCTCAAGATTGGGGGATTAATTTTTTTAGGGTGCGTCGATCGAGTAATGAATTGACGGTTTGGTCACCTCATCCGCGTTCCATGAGTCCATTGCGAATGGATTATGCCGGAAAATTAACGGGGATTATTCCACCACCGCCTACTTCCACGAATATTCGTTTTATTCCCTATTTATTGCAGGTTTCCAATAAGTCGGAGGGGACGGAAATAGGAAATGCTCAAGCTGCAGAATTTAAGGCAGGGGGTGAAATTAAGTGGGCGATAAGTCCTACCTCCGTAATGGATTTAACGTTTAATACGGATTTCGCTCAGGCAGATGTGGATAGGCAAGTAAATAATATTTCACGGTTCTCTGTGTTTTTCCCTGAAAGACGTCAATTCTTTTTAGAGAATGCGTCCCTTTTTTCGGCAGGCTTAGCTCCCATAAGTGAGGTTGTGGGTGGATCGATGTACATACAGCCTTTCTTTAGTCGAACGATTGGATTGGATGCCAATGTGAACCCGATTGCCATAACGGCTGGATCTCGTTTTGTGTATCGGTCGGAAAATCGAAATATCGGTGGTATCTATATGCGTCAAGGCGAGGGTGACGGTGATCCCTTTACGAATTTTTTTGTAGGACGTGTTTCTGAGAATTTTGGTAAACAAAATAGGATAGGAGTGATTGCTACGACTAAATCATCCCCTTCATCCGTTCAATCTACTGGAGCAATTGATGCCTTTGTCCGTTTTAATGATAGGTTCTCTTTTAGTGGAATGGGGACTATGACACAGGATAGCCGAAATGGAAGTCAAGGTTTTGCAGAATACGGTCAGTTTCTTTATAAAGACAATTTGGTGACTTTATATTGGACGCATACGGTAGTTTCCGATCAATATAATCCGGCAATGGGATTTGTCTCAAGGAAAAATGTACTATCAAATTCTCAAGGAATTGATTTTAATGTTAGAGCCAAATGGTTGCCTAAATTTGTTCGATTTTGGCAACCAGGCGTTTACACAGAAATTTACCATAGTTTAACGACGGGAAATATTGTGGAACAAAAATTGGTCTCTGGGCCTTTGTGGTTTAATCTGCAAAATGGAGGGATCATTGGTGGCTATATAGATGCGAGCGTTCAGAACTTGGAAGATGATTTTAATCCAGTAGGTATTCGCATTAAACCTGGTTCCTATAAGTATTTTAGAAAGGGATTTTTGTTGGCTAGTGACCCGAGTGCAAAATATTCCGGATCTACTGAATACGGTTGGGGAGGCTTTTTTAACGGCACATTGCAAATGATTGATTCAAAATTCCGTTTGGCCCCCATCCCACATATGAATGTAGGTTTAACATGGAATTGGAGTAAGTTTGAAGACGTGGGTGTGGCTCGCGAGACAAAAGAAGTTAATTTATTGATTTTGGAAACTCGTATGGCCATCAATCCGCGATTACAGTTGATTGGTTTTTACCAAAAAAATACCACGGATAATTTGAATTCAGTGAATATGCGTCTAGCCTGGGAATACCAGCCTTTATCCTATGTTTATCTGGTATTTAACACCTTGAATTACCAAGGATCTGATAGCACCCAGCAGAAGCAACAAAGTTTTTTAGCTAAATTGTCCTATCTAAAGCAATTTTAAGATGAAGATTGAATTACGCAGTGACACCTTTACCTTGCCTACTTTTGGAATGCGCGAGGCCATGTTTTCCGCTCCTTTAGGAGATGATGTTTTTGGAGAAGACCCTACGGTGAATGCCTTGGAGGAAAAAGTAGCTAGACTTTTTAATAAAGAAGCTGCGCTTTTCTGCGTTTCAGGAACTCAATCGAATCAAATTGCCATTTCGGTTCATGTTTCCAAAGGCCAAGAAGTCATTTGCGATGAACTATCCCATATCTATTTATACGAAGGCGGCGGCATCATGGCGAATGCGGGAGCTTCTGTGAAATTATTGAAAGGCGATTTAGGTCGTTTAAACGTTCATCAAATAAAAGCGGCCATTTCACCTGACGATATCCATGCCTGTGAGAGTCGCTTGGTTAGCTTAGAGAATACAGTCAATAAAGGGGGAGGAAGCATTTATACTTCCGAGGCGCTACAAGAAATTTCAGATTTTTGCCGTTCCGTTTCTATTCCTTTACATCTAGATGGAGCTAGATTATTTAATGCCCTCGTGGAGAGTGGTCAAACGCCTGCCCAATTCGGGGGATGGTTCGATTCCATTTCGATCTGTTTGTCAAAAGGCCTCGGTGCTCCCGTAGGTTCTGTCTTAATTGGATCTAAGGATTTTATCAAAATGGCAAGACGCGTGAGAAAACGTTTAGGGGGTGGCTGGCGACAAGCCGGTTTATTAGCCGCAGCTGGTATTTATGCCTTAGACCACCAAGTGGATCGTTTGAAAGAAGATCATGCTAGAGCTCGCGTAATTGCCACTGTTTGCGAGAAACTTCCTTGGGTGAAAACCATTCTACCTGTTTCGACGAATATTGTTATTTTGGAATTACAAGACGGATTGCTATCGGTTGACAAAGTAGCTGAATTAAAGGAGAAAGGTATTTATTGTGCTCCTTTTGGCCCTAGTTATGTGCGTTTTGTGACGCATTTAGGCTTTGATGACTCCGCACTTCAGGCATTTACGGAACGAATTTCTGAGTAAAATTAGCGTGCGTAAGCCTTCTATAAGAAATCAATTCTTATGCAGCGAAAGGCGTTTAAAATGTATTTACTTCCAGGGCATTCGGTAGAATACAAGAAAAGACACGATGAAATTTGGCCTGAACTGGGCGAACTGTTACATCAAGTAGGCATCCAAAACTATTCCATTTTCTTGGATGAAAGTACGCGGACACTATACGGTTATTTAGAAGCGCCAGATTTGTCGACTCTTGATTCACTTCCAGCACAAGAGGTGATGAAAAAATGGTGGACCTACATGGCCGATATCATGGAGACAAATCCAGATCATTCCCCTGTTTCCATCGATTTAACTCCAATCTTTTACTTAGCCTAATGAAGAAATTACTCTTTCTACTATTGCCATTAAGTGTTTTCGCCGCAAAGCCAGATCGGGCTCAAGTTTTACAAAACATGCATTTGGCTAAATCCTATTTTCAGGGTGTTTGGCCGGATGTAACGAAGGTGATTGTGAGTCCGGATAAGACGCGACCATCGAATATTTGGACTCGTGCGGTCTTTTATGAGGGATTGATTGAGTTGTATAAATTAGATCCTCGAGCGACAGATCTGAAGTACATGGAAGATTGGGGTGAATTTCATAAGTGGTCGCTAAGAAATGGATTGAAGACTAGAAATGCAGACGATCAGGCTTGTGGTCAAGTCTATTTAGAATTATTTGATTTGAAGGCTGATTCAGCTCGAATCAAACCTATAAAAGAGAATATAGATAACATGGTGGCTTCTGAAAAGGCGAATGATTGGTCTTGGATTGATTGCCTCCAGATGAGTATGCCCGTGTTTACACGCTTAGGTGTTCGCTTTAAGAATGATGCTTATTTTGTTAAAATGCACGATTTGTATGCAGATACCAAAGTTAAATTATACAATCAGCAAGAGCATTTGTGGTGGCGTGATAAAGACTTTATTCCGCCTTATAAGGAGCCAAATGGGACGAATTGTTATTGGTCACGTGGTAATGGCTGGGTATTTGCGGCTCTTGTACGCACCTTAGATTTGATGCCGAAAAATGCACCTCATAGGTCAGAATATGTGAAAGATTTTCAAGATATGGCGGCGGCCTTATTGCCTATACAGCGCAAAGATGGATTTTATAATGTGAGTTTGACGGATGAGTCTAATTATGGAGGTCCAGAATTAACAGGTACCTCACTATTTGTCTATGGAATGGCTTGGGGAATCCGTCAAGGGTTATTACCTGCCTCGAAATACCAGAAATCAGTTGACAAAGGTTGGAAAGCAATAGATTCTTGTGTTCAACCGAATGGATTTCTAGCCTTTGTTCAAGGTACAGGTAAAGAGCCTAAAGACGGCCAGCCTGTCACTAAGACATCCGTCCCTAATTTCGAGGATTTTGGTGCAGGCTGTTATTTATTGGCAGGATCAGAAATCCTGAAGGCTAAATAGTATATTTCTTAGTTGGTTTAGGATTTTATTCTTAGTTTTGCCGCTCAGTAAATCAAAATACGATGAAAAAAGTCATTATTGGTTCATTAATGGGAGGTCTGATCATTTTTATTTGGCAGACAATGTCTCATGTGGCTCTTAATTTACATGAGCCAGTCCAACAATATACGGCTAAACAAGACACTATTTTACATTTCCTGAACAAACAGGAATTAGCCCCAGGTGGCTATATTATGCCTCGCATGAGCCATAATCAGTCTATGGAAGAGTTAGAAGGATTTACAAAATCAATTGCGGGTAAACCTTGGGCGCGTGTCATTTATTATCCTTCCTATAAAACGGATATGACGATGAATATGGTCCGTGGCTTTGCAGTGGACGTTTTGATGGTGTTTTTGTTGGTTTGGCTTATTTCTAAATTGAAGATTCCACGTCGTTCCACCATAGTAGGCGTTTCGATTGTTATTGGTTTTATCGCTTTCTGCCAAACTTCCTATAAGGAACATATTTGGTACCCAGTATATGATTTGCGTGCACAATTAGTCGATGCCGTGGTTGCGTGGGGCTTATGTGGATTTTGGCTTAGTCGGTATTTTGGCCAAAAAAATTAATTCAAAGGCTCCACCATCTGGAGCCTTTTTTATTATCTTGCCACTTCAAAATTCTATTTTTAAATGAAAATCAAACACTTCCTCATCGGATTGATAGCTACTTTGATGCTTCAATCTGCGATCGCACAAGATTATCCTACGGATTATTTAAGTCCAGAGTTTCATGCGGGACGTCGCGCCGCCTTTAAAGAGAAAATGTCCGATAAAGGGGTAGGAATCTTTTTCGCCTCTCAAACTCGCCAACGCAGTAACGACACCGAGTTTCAATACGCACAAAACAAGAATTTCTACTATTTAACCGGATTAGAAGAGCCTAATGCTGTTTTATTATTGTTTAAACAACCCGTTACGCTATTAGGTAAAACGGGAACGGAATTCATCTTTGTCCAAAACCGTGATCCATTCAAAGAATTGTGGACTGGGAAAATTTTAGGTGTAGACGGCTTCAAGTCGAAGAGTAAGATGGAAAATGTATTCATCAATGACCAATTTACTAGTTCTTCTTTCTCTTTAGCCGGCGTGGATTCTGTATTCACCCTGTACCGCTCAGAGGGAATCTTCACAAAATACCAACCCAAGCCAGATCCTTTATCACGCATGGCCTCACTGGTGGATAGTTTAGTGACGGCTACTGCTAAGCCTTTGGCATCCAGATCTACCTTAAACACCTTACGAATTTTACGCGGCATAAAATTGCCAGAAGAGATTGCTTTAATTCAAAAAGCTGCCTCTATCAGCGTATTAGGTCATAATGACGTGATGCGTGCAGTTAAACCAGGGATGAAAGAATACCAGGCCCAGGCCATTATGGAATACCATTTTAAGAAGGAGGGATCTGAATACCCCGGCTATAACAGTATTAATGGGGCGGCAGAAAATGCCTGTGTTTTGCATTATATAACGAACCTTAAGACGGTAAAGGACGGAGATCTATTGTTGAGTGATTGTGCGGCAGAATACCATGGGTATACGGCTGATGTTACGCGCACCGTTCCTGCAAATGGTAAGTTTACCGAAGCCCAAAAAACCTTGTATGAAATCGTTCTTGCTGCTCAAGATGCAGGAATTGCTGCTTGTAAGGCAGGTGCTCCTTTTGCTGATATCGATGCGGCTTCTCGTTCTGTAGTGAATGCTGGTTTAATTAAATTAGGAATTGCTGCAAATGAGAAAGAGGCGCGTACCTATTTCCCTCATGGAACTTCGCATCATTTAGGTCTAGATGTACATGATTTAGGCCCTCGCACATTAGCAGCTGGGGTTGTAGTGACCGTAGAGCCTGGCATTTATATTCCTGCAGGAAGTAAATGTGATAAGAAATGGTGGAATATCGGTATTCGTATCGAAGATGATATCTTGATTACAGAGAATGGCAATGTGAATATGTCCAAAGGTTCACCTAGATCAGTTGCTGAAATCGAGAAGATGGCCGCACAAAAATCAATTTTTTAAATTTAATCTCAACAAATATGTCAACAACAAAAAAAGTAATCGCTTTCCTTTTCGTAGGATTATTCATTTCTTCATTTAGTTCCTTAGCGTTGGATAATCCGGATGCCATTGTGGGAGTTTGGAAGACAGGTGAGGGTAATGCGATGGTCAAAATCTATAAAAATGGAAATAAATACCAAGGCAGGGTGGTGTGGTTAAAAGAACCGATTGATCCTGAGACAGGAAAGCCAAAACTTGATAAAAATAATGCTGATGCTGCGGCAAAGTCTAAGCCTGTATTAGGATTAATTAATATTTGGGGTTTCGTTTCTAAAGAGGATAATGTTTGGGATGAAGGTAATATTTACGATCCTAAAAATGGCAATACTTATTCCTCTACGATGAAATTAATCAATGCTAATTCACTAGAAGTGCGTGGCTATATCGGAGTCTCCATCATCGGAAGAACAGATACCTGGACTAGGCAAGTGGCTAAGTAATAATGCAAAAAAAAGGCTCCGTTAGGAGCCTTTTTTAATTAAGGAGAGACTAAGTTTAAACTGAAATTAAAGTAGAGTGGATTCCCCAGCTTACTTGTGAAATACCGATCAGCATCTTCTTTTCCATCGTATTTGTTCATGACATCAAATCGGTAATTATAACGTAAACCGACCTGTGCACTGAACCATAAAAATCCAGTGATTTTCTTATCCCACATGATTCTAGGTTTAAATTCTCCGCGTTGGATATAAAATAAATCTCTTTGCGTGCCAGGGATAGGCATGGAGAATTGATTACCCTCTAATTCGAATCCTGCTTGAATCATATTCGAGGTATTGATATTGTATCTTATAAACCCTTTAGCAGGAAGCAATAATTCCATACCCCACGTATCATTGAATGTTTTGTTCCAAAGCAATACAGGCACATAAATTAGTCTGCCAGCCCGGTAGGTTCGAGCAATACCTGCACCAATCATATTTTTCTCCGACTTTTTCCACCCATAAATTCCAGTAGCACTTAGCGTAAGGGCATTGGATGTCATTTTTGCTTGTTCATTAAATAAGCCATTGACATCGGCACTTGCTTGAAATATCAGAAAATTAGTCTCATTAAGCGGTTTGAAAATCGTAGTATTCAGTCCAGCGCTAATGAGGGAGGATTGATTTAATTGTTTAGCAAAAGTATTACTGCCTGGATTTTCAATTTGAAATTGCGATCCCCAATAATTTGCACCTAGTTGCCAAATGATTTTGTTTGTAGCGACTACCGGAATATTCAATTGTGCCTTAAATGCATTTACTTGGTTTACATGCCTATCTTCAAAGGTAGAAAGTGACTCAGAAATACGAATACCTGGCATGTGAAACTCGCCGTTGTACTCATAACCAAAACTGATGATTTTTTGTGGTGTTTGGTTCAGCACTTTCTGGGTTGCATATCTTTTTACACCCTCAGGCTCACCATAATTACTATAATCTTCCAGTACTTCTGTGCTATCAGTTTGGGAAAAGGATAAAAAGGAGGTTAGGAGGAAACAAAGTGAGTAGACTGTTTTCATATGAAGTGGGTTTTAAAATTGCGTAAATATATTCCAAAAAGTTGTAGGAAAATTAAATGAGTAAATAAAAATGAATTACCTCTCTACTAATTTGGGACGTTGATTGGATGTAAAATTGCAAATTTTAAACAGGCGCTCTGATTAAGATCGTCCACATGTTTCATTATTTTCCTTTCGATTTTCTTGATTTTATTTAATATTTCTAAATTTACGTTATGTCAAAAAGATTAATACCGCTCATTAATTCGTTTGGTTTTGCAGACGGAATCATTTTTTTTATTCGTCGCATTTTTAAAAAAGAGGGCTCTTATAGGTCTATTAGGTACAAAACAACTATCTATATAAGAAATAAATATGCTGATAAAATTACTTTTAAACAGGTATTTTTAGAGGGTCAGTATAATTTTCAAATTCCTTTTACCCCTACAACCATTATTGATGGGGGTGCTAATATTGGACTCGCTTCCGTTTATTTTTCGCACCGTTATCCCAGCGCAAGTATTGTTGCAGTGGAGCCTAGTCAAGAAAATTTTAAAGTGTTTGAAAAAAACATGGTTAATTTTTCAAATGTAAAAGCAAAGCTTGGAGGCATCTGGAATGATAATAAGCACCTCTCTATTGTTAATTCTACAGACTTTGACAATTCATTTATGGTGGAAGAGGTGGATGCTTCTACATTAGGTAGTATTCCTGCCTATTCCATTGGATCAATTATGCAAGAAATGAACTGGTCTACAATTGACTTACTAAAATTAGATATTGAAGGATCCGAAAAAGAAGTGTTTGAAAAAAATTATGAATCTTGGTTGCCTAACACTAAAATGATCATTGTTGAGGTTCATGATCACATGCG
>CANLVU010000044.1 GCA_947494535.1 Cytophagaceae bacterium | reverse complement strand
TCGAAATAGAAGTCCAAAGCAAAATCCCCTATGACCGCTACGCGCAGCTGTTGGATTTGGGCTAACAGGTTCTCCAATCTTTCCGAATTCATGTATGATAGGTTTAGCTAAAATTTCATCGAAAAATAGGGATATTTTCTTTAATTTTGATCAACTTTTCATTCTAATTCATTTTTGTTTTGGCACTAATTAAATCAATCTCAGGCATACGCGGTACCATCGGTGGAAAACCGGGCGAAGGTTTAAGTCCTTTGGACGTGGTTACCTTTGCGGCAGCCTACGGTACTTGGCTTAAGAAAAAGGGGCATCCCTCGAATTCGATCGTACTCGGTCGTGATGCGCGTATCTCAGGAGAAATGGTCAGTTCTTTAGTGGCGAATACCTTAATCGGTTTAGGCTGGAATGTCTTGGATATCGGTCTTTCTACGACCCCTACGGTTGAATTAGCGGTGCCTTGGACGAAAGCGGCGGGTGGAATTATCATCACGGCTAGCCATAATCCAGCCCAATGGAATGCCTTGAAATTATTAAATGATCGCGGAGAATTCATCTCCGACCAGGATGGTAAAGACTTATTAACGATCGCAGACAATCAAGATTTTGATTTCGCGGATGTGATGAAGCTAGGTCAATTAACACAAGACGACAGCTTTTTACAGCAGCACGTGGATCACGTGTTAGGCTTGAGTTGGGTAAATAAATCAGTGATAGAGAAGGCGAACTTCCGTGTTTTAGTCGATGCGGTGAATTCGACGGGTGGAATTGTGGTGCCTATGTTGTTGAAGGCCTTGGGCGTTCAGCACGTGGATGTGATTTTTGGTGAGCCGACGGGTCATTTTGGACACAACCCAGAACCACTTCCGGAAAATCTTACGGAGATGATCTCGAAAATAAAAGGGGGAAATTACGATTTAGGTATCGTGGTGGATCCAGATGTGGATCGCCTTTGCTTTATTTCAGAGGATGGAACGCCTTTTGGCGAAGAATATACCTTAGTGGCGGTGGCTGATTATGTGCTTTCAGTGAAGGCAGGCAATACCGTTTCGAACCTTTCTTCTACGCGTGCTTTAGCGGATGTGACGCGCAAAGCAGGTGGCGAGTATTTCGCGGCAGCGGTAGGAGAGGTGAACGTAGTAACCCAGATGAAAGCGGTGAACGCGATCATCGGTGGCGAAGGAAATGGAGGCGTAATCTTCCCGGAGTCGCATTACGGTCGTGATTCCCTGGTGGGAATCGGATTGTTCTTAACGCATTTGGCAAACAAAGGCGTCAAAGCATCCGAACTGCGCGCGAGCTATCCGGCCTATGTGATTTCCAAAAACAAAATCGAATTATCCGCTGACCTGAACGTCGATTTAATCCTGGCGACGGTGGCTGAAAAATACAAGAATGAAAAGGTTAACACGATCGATGGCGTGAAAATTGACTTCCCGGATCGCTGGGTTCATTTACGCAAGTCGAATACGGAACCGATCATTCGAATTTACGCGGAGGCATCTTCGGAGGCCGAAGCAGATACACTTGCTCAACAAATTATGGACGTGATCACCGAGATCGCGAAAGGGTAGATGGCAGATAAGACACCGATATATTTAGATAACGCGGCGACAACTCCGGTGGATCCGGCTGTTTGGACTGAAATGCAACCTTATTTCGAGCATTTTACCGCGAATCCGTCATCGATTCACTCCCACGGGCGTCAAGCGAAAGTGGCGGTAGAAAAGGCGCGCAAAACAATCGCGACTTTATTGAACGCATCTCCATCTGAGATTCTATTTACCTCTGGTGGAACGGAAGCGGATAATACAGTCTTGCAGTCGGCCGTGTTACACGGTGGATGCAAGGTAATTATCACGTCGCCATTAGAACACCACGCGGTATTGCATACGGCGGAGGCTTGGTCGAAACTGGGTTTAGCGGAATTGAAATTAGTCCGGGTGAATCCGGATGGATCGATTGATTTAGCGCATTTGGAAGAATTATTGTCCTCGTCTGAGAAGGCGATTGTGAGTTTGATGCACGGAAATAATGAGATCGGTAATTTATTGGATTTACACGCAGTGGGAGACCTATGCGAGCAATACGGTGCCTTATTTCATTCGGATACGGTCCAAACTATGGGCCACTACAAACACGACGCCTCAGCTTTGAAAGTCCATTTTATGGTGGGTGCCGCGCACAAGTTCCATGGTCCTAAAGGTATCGGTTTCTTGTACGCTAAGGCCGGAACGAAGTTCAGTCCTCTGATGCACGGTGGTGCGCAAGAGCGTAACCAGCGCGGCGGTACGGAGAATGTGTATGGAATGGTCGGTATTGCCAAAGCCTTAGAATTAGCCTACTCTGCCATGGACGAGCACGCAACCTACATCAAAGGCTTGAAAGCCTATTTCATCGAAGGATTACAAAAGCAATTCCCAGGCATTTCCTTCAATGGAGCCTCTGGGGATGTAGAAAATAGCTTATATACGGTATTGAACGTGCGCTTCCCATCAGTGGCTGATGGCGATATGCTCTTGTTTCAATTAGATATTGAAAAGATTTCTGCTTCTGGCGGTAGCGCTTGTTCGAGCGGTACGTCGGTGGGATCACATGTGTTAACAGCCTTGAATCCGACAGCGACGGGTGCGGCGGTTCGTTTTTCTTTTAGCAAAAATAATACCCGAGCGGAGATCGATCGGGTATTAGAAGTATTGAAAAATATCGTGTCCTAGTAGGCGCGAGCAAAAATTACTCTGCGGCTGGAAGGTGCTCCCGTTAGGATGCATTTTCCAGCTTCTTCTTTTGCATCTAGTGGAATGCAGCGTATCGTTGCTTTCGTTAATTCTTTGATTTTCTCTTCCGTCTCAGAAGAACCATCCCAGTGCGCAGAAAGGAATCCACCGTCTTCGATTTTCGCGGTAAACTCGTCCCAGCTATTCACCTCGAACGTGTTGGCTGCTCTGAAATCAAATGCTTTTTGATAGATATTACGTTGTATATCCTCCAACGTATCTACGATCACGTCTTCAATTCCCTCGAATGGCATACTCGTCTTCTCTCTCGTGTCGCGACGCGCTAATTCGATCGTTCCATTTTCCATATCTCTATTTCCAATGGCTAATCGAATAGGAACCCCCTTCAATTCGTATTCAGCGAATTTAAATCCAGGACTCTGGTTATCGGTGAAATCAAACTTCACGGAAACACCACGCTTCTTCAAGGCCTTCACTAATGGATTAATGCGCGCTTTGATATTTTCTAATTGCTCGTCTCCTTTGTAGATCGGTACGATCACCACTTGTATCGGAGCTAATTTAGGAGGCAATACTAAACCTTGGTCATCCGAGTGCGCCATGATTAAGGCCCCCACTAAACGGGTCGAAACACCCCATGAGGTTCCCCAAACATAATCCAATTGATTTTCCTTATTAACGAATTTTACGTCGAAAGCTTTAGCAAAGTTTTGGCCCAAAAAGTGTGACGTTCCCGCTTGTAGTGCTTTTCCATCTTGCATCATGGCTTCGATGCAATAGGTTTCATCTGCACCGGCAAAACGCTCATTCGCCGTTTTAATTCCTTTTAACACTGGCATCGCCATAAAGGTCTCTGCGAATTCCGCGTATACCTCTAGCATTTGCTCGGTCTCTTCTATCGCCTCTTGCTTCGTTGCGTGTGCCGTGTGGCCTTCTTGCCACAAAAACTCCGCAGTACGCAAGAATAAACGCGTACGCATCTCCCAACGTACCACATTCGCCCATTGATTAATCAATAAAGGCAAATCACGGTAGGATTGAATCCAGTTTTTATAACTCGACCAAATCACCGTTTCCGACGTAGGTCTTACAATTAATTCTTCTTCTAATTTCGCGTCTGGATCGACGATAACTCCGCCGCCATTCGGATCATTTTTTAGGCGGTAGTGCGTTACGACTGCACATTCTTTGGCAAAACCCTCCACGTGTGAGGCCTCTTTAGAAAGAAAAGATTTAGGAATAAAAAGGGGGAAATAGGCATTCGAGTGGCCTGTTTCTTTGAACATATCATCTAATGCGCGCTGCATCTTTTCCCAAATGGAATAGCCATAAGGTTTAATGATCATACAGCCTCTCACCGCTGAATTTTCAGCTAGATCTGCTCTCTTCACTAATTCGTTGTACCACTCAGAATAATTGTCTGCGCGGCTTGGTAGGGATTTACTCATAAATTATGTTAAAATCGTAATGTAATGTTCGTTTTTTCGTTTACTTTACGTTTACGAAATGGAACGATACAAAGATACGTTTTGTTAATCTTTTATTTGACATCATCCGCTAAAAACCATGAAAAATCAATCCTTTGCTTATTTACTGCTTGTAGGATTTGGAATCCTTTCCAGCTGCGTGAATGTGACGAACAATTCTTACGCGATAGATGATTTATACGATGAGTCGAATCGCAGTGTTCAGGTGGCTAAAGTTCAGGCCGCTAAAGCCGCTAAAGATAAGAAATACCTTGATTTTCAAGATTTAGAGGAGTCTGAAGTGGAAGCCGAAGTGATTGAGGAGCAGGAAGGTTTAGCGCAAGAATCGTTTACGCGTGTTAATCCTAATTTATATCAATCCGCTTACCAGCAAGGACTTAACGATGGATTGTTTAATAGCCCTTATATGGGATATGGCTATCGATATACACCATTTAATTATTGGAATCCGGGTTTCTCTACTTTTGGAGGCCCGTTTAGGTCATTAAGTATTGGGATTGGTGTAGGTGTCGGTGTCGGGTTCTCACCCTTTAATCCTTATTCTTTCTACAGTCCATTTAATGATCCATTTAATCCGTTTTTTGATCCATTCTATAGCTCATTCTATAGTCCATTTTATAGTCCCTTTTATAATCCCTATGGGTTTAATAATTTCTATAGAAGCTATAATTACTATGGTCCAGGAGGATTTAATACAGGGTTTGGTGGTCAAAATATAGTAAATGATACACCTGAAAGAAGAAATTTTGGACCGCGTGAGGATCGATCCACGAATCGTAGTTCAGGCGGTAATTATTCTAATTCACCTCGAGGTGGGAATAATTCCTACAATACGCAAGGGAATAATTTACCCCGTGTAAATACTCAACCTACAGGTCAATCTTCAGAATCGAGTACTAAACCGGCTTATGTGGCTCCTCGCCGTAATTCGAATTATGAATATAAGGCGGCGCCAGTAGAGGGAGGGCAAAGATCGAATAGCAATTCATCTCCTTCTTATAGTAGTCCAAATTCTGGCGGAAGTTCTGGCGGAAGTTCTGGAGGTGGTTCTAGTCGCGGTCCTCGTTAATTTACGATCATGAAAAAAGCTCTTTTTTTACTTTTCAGCGTGTTTACGCTGAGCGAGGCTATGGCCCAAATCTATACCTACCCAGGTTTAGCCAAGCAATTTTCGACAAGCTATTCTTCTGGAACGGCTCGAATGCAGGCATTAGGTGGTGCAAATAGTGCATTAGGTGCTGATTTAAGTTCTATCTCAGGAAATCCTGCTGGATTGGGTTTTTATACTCGGTCAGAGGTGAATATGAGTCTTGCTTATACGAGTGTTCAAACGAAATCATCTTATCTGTCCTCTGCGGATGAAGCATCGGACAGTCAGTTACAAGTGCCTACTTTAGGGATGGTTATTTCTAGTAATACATTGAGTGGGGGTGATTGGCATGGATCGTTTGGTTTTGGCTATTCCCGACAGGCTATTTTTATACAGCCAATTCAAGTATCTGGAACTAATAACCGTAGTTCATTACTTGATAATTTTATAGAAAAGGCAAATGATAAAGACGCAACTGGGGCTAGTTTAGATGATGAATATGATAATAACTCTGGTACGGCATCCTCTGCTGAGGCCTTAGCCTATCAAACCTTTTTAATCAACCCAAATTTTAAAACGGGTGGGGCTCCATTTGAGCGTTTTCAGCCTTTATTGCCCACAAATCAAGCAGGCTTTGCTTCTAACTCTGGTGCATTAACTTCCTGGGACTTTGCCTATGGCGCTTCTTATCGAGACAAATTTTACTTAGGTGCTGCCTTGCATTTTTCTAAAATAACCGCTAGTTCCACGACTAATTGGAAAGAATCATACATCGGGGCAAAAGAGGTAGCTGGTTTTCAATATGATGAAACTTTACAAACAAATGGCTCAGGAATTGCACTTAGTTTAGGCGGTATTTATAAAGTAAATTCTTCTCTAAGACTTTCATTTGCCTTAAGAACACCTACCTATTATGATCAAATGAACGAGACTTACGATGCGCGTTTAAATCCGAATGTCATCGGAATTCCAAGTATTGGGTCTACTGGAAATCCCATTACCATTACAAAAGTGAACCCGATTCGTTTAACGACTAATGAATTTACTTACCAATTCTTAAGTCCGTTGAGGGTTTCGGGAGGCTTCGCTTACTTCTTTTCGAAGAAAGGTTTTTTGACTGCTGACTTAGAATACGTCGGTTATGGTGGAATGAAAGTATATTCGGCTGAATTAGGGGGCTCAGCTAATCAAGCATTTCAGACAAAATACAATAGTCAAATCTCCCGCAATTTTGAAGGGGCATTGAATGTAAAGGTGGGTACTGAAATTCGAGTTTTACCTATGTTGAGTATACGAGGTGGTGCTGCTATGTATGGAGGTGGTTATGCACCGAGTTATGATTCGATTGATCGCAATGCTTTTCAATTCTCTGGAGGAATCGGATACCGAAATGCTACTTTCTATGTAGATTTAACGGCTATTCAAAGGACACAGAAAGATGCCTATACGCCGTATACGTTGAAGAATGCAGAAGATTATAGCTCTGCCTCCTTGAACCTAAGCTCTACCCAATTCATGCTGGGAGGTGGAATTTATTTCTAGACCGGTAAGTATTGGTCTAATAGCCAAAGCAATTGGCTTACCGTGATTTCTCCGTCTACTTGTACATCAGCTTGCTGGTAAAATGATAGACGTTCCTCGAAGGTTTTTTTGATGGAGGCGATGACGACTTCTTCGCTTTGGGACTTATCTAATAAAGGACGGTTATTACCTTGCGCTTTGTACAAACGCGTGGCTAAATCAGTCACATCTACATTTAGGAATACACTGACCCCATTTGCCTTAATGAAATCCATATTATCATTAAAGCAGGGAACTCCACCACCTGTGGCGATCACCATCGATTGATCCGGTTGAAAACCACGCAGCGTCTTTTTTTCTATTTCGCGAAAATGTGCTTCACCCAAACTAGAGAAAATTTCAGACACGGTCTTTTGTTCACGGGTTTCAATCAACTTGTCCATGTCCATAAACGAGTAACCGATATTCTTTGCTAATTCTTTTCCTAAGGTGCTTTTTCCTGAGGAGGGCATTCCCACTAAATAAATATTCTTCATTCGTATTATTCTAGGCTTTGTTGAATCTCATCCACAGAGGGTAGGGCATAGGAAGACCATTTTCCTTTGACTGTTCCGTCTTTTAATAGCCACAATCCTGGGCTAGAGCGAACGATAGTTTTAAGTATTTTTGTGTCTGCAGAAAGCGCTGGAAACGCTAACTGGTATTTATGTCGCAGGGCATTAACTTCCGAATCAGGAGAGGCTGAAACAAGCCAAACCGTGATATTTTTCAGTCCTTTCGTTAATTGCTCAATTTGTGGCAAGGCTCCTTCATTCATATGTTGAATGTTCGGGATAATGACCATCAATTTTACTCCTTTAAAGCTCTCTTCTGTATAATTGGTTGTATCTCCTTCCGCCCACAATTGGTAGTCTGTAATCAAAGGTTTCGCTTCTTTTTCATTTGTCGCCTGCATCGAAATGAATTGCGCCGTCGTATCGGTAGGCATTTCATTTAATTCCGTTTCAACCCCTTTGATTTTGTAGACATACGAGAATTTTAATGGCTCGCGCTCCTTCATATTCGATGGGATGTTATCTCCAATGGCATAGGGTAAACCATCGCTGATAGGTAAATGGAGATAGCAGAACGTCCCAAGGGCAATGCTGGCTATGGCTGTAGCTGCCACCCATTTGCCTGTTTTTTTGTCTTTCGGTTTTTTAGCGATGAGAAGAATCACCGTCAGAACGATTAAGAATATATCTTTAAAGAAGGACGTCCAGGGAGTTAATTTAATTGCTTCTCCAAAACATCCACAGTCAGTTACCTTGTTAAAATAGGCCGAATAGAAGGTCAAGAATCCGAAGAAGGCCAAGATGCCTACAAAGGCATATAAAGTCTGTTTGATGCGGTAATTAAGGGCTAGAGCAATCGCTAAAACGATTTCTAAGCTACTTAATAAGATGGATAGAATCAGCGCATACGGAATCCAAAACTTCCAAAAACCAGCCATAAAGGCCAAGTCCACCGAGAATACATCAAAGTATTCCTCTAGTTTAAGTTGGGTTCCTATCGGGTCATTCAACTTAATGAGACCTGAGAAGATGAAAATACCCACCAATAAAAACTTTGCGATTTTGGTCATTATTGCTGTTGTTGCTGCTGTTGTTCGCCTTTCAAAGTGATTAGGCAGAATACGGCATAGTTAAGCATGTCTTGGTAATTTGCTTCAACTCCTTCGGAAACTAGGGTTACGCCATCATTGTTTTCAATTTGCTTCGTGCGGAAAATCTTCATCAGAATTAAGTCCGTCATGCTGCTGATGCGCATGTCGCGCCAAGCTTCGCCGTAATCGTGGTTTTTATTGCGTAATAATTCCAAGGTGATTTCTACTTGTTCATCATAAATACGGCCTAATTCGGCGGCTTCGAATTCCATTTGGTCGGAACCTTCCAATGATTTTTGAATAAGCGCGATGATACAATAGTTGATGATTCCGATGAACTCTCCTTCGATGCCATCCTCGATTTTCTGCGCTCCCTTTTCTTGGATGCTGCGAATGCGTTGGGCTTTAATGAAGATCTGATCGGTTAAGCTAGATAGTCGTAAAATTCTCCATGAAGTACCGTAATCTTTGTTTTTTTTATCAAACAAGGCTTTGCAGTATGAAATTACTTGGCGATATTCGATTTCGGTTTGGGAAGGCGTTGAGTCCCTATTCATAGAATCAGTTTTTAGACGATGCTCACGTTTTTATAGCCTACAAAATTATTTAAATTATCCTAAAATTCACTCGATTTGGACGCTCTTTTTTCCACAAGTCAAACAATCCGTTTAAATGGGCAATTGCTTGATTTTTCGAAGCCCCAAATCATGGGAATTTTAAACATTACCCCCGATTCCTTTTTCGAAGGAAGTCGCGTAAGCTCTGTAGAATTAGCCTTGCAGCAGGCATCTTCTATGATCGAATCCGGCGCCTTGATTTTGGATATTGGCGGACATTCGACAAGACCCGGGGCAGCTCCTGTGAGTCCACAAGAAGAGATTGAACGGGTTTGCCCCATTATATCGGCTATTTCCGCGGCATATCCATCTGTTATTATTTCCATTGATACCTACCGTGTGGCGGTTGCTAAGGCAGCTTTAGCGGCGGGTGCGCATCTGTTTAATGACATCGGTGCCGGTCAAATGGACGAAGGCGTCTTTGATTTCATCGTTGAGAATCAAGTTCCTTATATTCTGAGTCATAGCGTAGGCCGTTTCGAGCAAGTTCATGAGGTGCCAGATTACCAAAATGTGGTAGCTGAGGTATTACATAATTTATTGCCAAAAGTCCAGGAGCTACGTTCCCGCGGTTTCAAGGATTTGATCGTCGACCCAGGCTTTGGCTTTTCTAAATCGTTAGATCATAATTATACCTTACTGGCACATCTTCGTTCTTTCAAATTATTAGGGGCTCCCATCTTAGCGGGCTTGTCACGCAAGACCATGATTTGGAAGGAATTAGGAATTACTGCCGACGAAGCATTGAACGGATCCACCGTTTTACATACAGTTGCCTTATTACAAGGCGCGTCTATTTTGCGCGTTCACGATGTGAAGCAGGCCAAAGAAACCATACATTTAGTCCAAAAACTACAACAAAATGGCATATCCCATTTATTATAAAGGCAACTGGCAAGACCCTGAAAATGTGACCGTTTCCGTCAAGGATGTCGGTTTTTTGCGCGGCTTTGGCATCTTCGATTTCTTTCGCATCATGGATGGGAAGCCCATCTTTATGTCAGATCATTTGGATCGTTTTTTGAGTTCGGCTTCAAAAATGGGTTTGTCGCATAGCTATTCTAAAGAGTCGCTAGCTACTTTGATTAATGAGATCGCGTCGCAGTCCGTCGATCCTTGCTTAGGAATGAAACTGGTTTTAACGGCTGGATTCAGTGCGAATGGATTCGATCCCGTGGGGGAGTCTGAATTGTATATTTTTCCGGGTGTATTTTCTTTCGCGGAGCCTACCGCTGGAATGCGTTTGATGAGTCGCGAATACAAGCGCGAAATGGCTGATATTAAATCCTTGAATTATGCATTCGCTTTACGTGAAATGCCAGCGGTTCGTGCGGCAGGAGGCGATGATTTAATCTATTATACACCTGAGTTTGGTGTTTCAGAATCCTCACGCTCTAATTTGTTTTATGTCAAAGAGGGTGGGATTCACACGCCTGCAGACCATATTTTAGAAGGTATCACGCGTAAAAAGGTGATTGAATTAGCTTCCTCTGTTTACGAGGTCCGTGTGGGTGCTTGTACTTTAGCAGATTTCATGAATGCGGATGAAGTATTTACGACCGGAAGTACGAAGCGCGCCTTGCCTATTTTCTCCATTGATGGGAAACAGATAGGAGATGGGAAGAGGGGGAAGGTAACGGAGAGGTTGTATGGGATGTTGTTAGCAAATGAAAAATGATGGTAAATGGTAAGCGGTGAATGGTAAATAATCATTCATCATTTACCATTGTTCATTTATTTTAAAGAGCAGAATTGAAATTTGCCATTTTAACTTTGAACTTCGGTCTTTGAACTTTGAGTAGAGATAAAAGAGTAGATGTTTTTTAAATTAATTTCATGATAGAATCGATTATAGTAGCTAGTATTTTCTTTGCGCTGGTGACAGTCTATTTGCTTTTATTTCGCAAATATTCACACCAAATATATTCAGATGCCTTATTGGCACTATTTCTTACCGTATATGCTCTAAATATTGGATCTTATTTGATTGTTGTATTTAAATGGTTGCTGGAAGCTCCTTATTTATATAAAACGGCAGCACCGATAAGCTATTTAGCACCTCCTTTGGCCTATTTATATGTTCGTTCCGTTTTAAAAAATGAGATTAAATTTCAGACTAAGGACTTGTGGCATTTTTTACCTGTTTTACTTATTGCCATTAATTATTTGCCAGTTTACTTCATGCCATTTGCCGAAAAAGCAGCCTTGATTAACAGGGTAGTGGAAGATCCCTTTGGAGTGCTTTATGAGAAAGATGGTTTTTTGCCTCCTTATTTTCAGCTAGCTAAGCCAATACAATGTGTAGTATATTTCATACTTCAATGGAGGCTTTTACATCTTTTCAAAAAAAATAAAATAAAATCATCTTTTAATATACAAACTAAATTGGTGGTTCAGTGGATTAAAGTGTTCAATGTTTTAATCTCGACCACAGTATTTTCGTTTTTACTGTTAGTGGCCGTTCTTTTTGTAGGAATGAGCCAAAAAGAAGCAAATCAAGATTTTGCTCAATTCTCAATGGTTTTATTGTCCCTGAGTATATTGTATTTGAGTAGTTATTTGATCTTAAATCCGCAGCTGTTATTTGGTTTGCCTTATGTTAAAAATAGTCCGATAAGAAGTGTAACTGATGAGGTTGAAAATGCAAATGTTAAGGAAGATTTTGATGAAGAAGCAAAAGTAATTTCGGATTATTTTGACAGAGAAAAACCTTATTTAACGCCGCAGCTTACTATACGCGATGTGTCCGTCGCGGTCGATATTCCACTCCACGAACTTTCTTTTATTTTGAATCGCTATTTTGAGCAACGATTTACAGAGTATGTAAATGGTTATCGCATTAAATATGTGGTTGAAAAAATCAAAGAGGGCTATTTAAATCAGTATACACAAGAAGCTTTGGCGCTTGAAGCTGGTTTTAAAACCAAGCATGGATTTTATGACGCCTTTCGAAAAGTTCATTCCTGTACACCGGCTGAATTTGCTGAAAAGTATGGTAATTAGTCGCCAGTTTATAAGTCCCGACTAAGCTCTCTACATTCTATTCCTCATATTGCGAGCTTTCATTTTAATTTTAGGTACCAGTTAACTTTTATTCATAGTTAGTGGACTTAATTGATTTTTAATGAAAGTACTTTTCCTAAGCTGTTGTTTATTTTTGATTCATTTGACTGGGTTTTGTCAGTCAATTTCGCCTTATACGCTTAATTCTGGTGGGGGCTTTTCAACTGGTTTAGAATGGAGTTTAGGGGAGTCAGTCTCTATTGCGAGTTTTGTCAGTACTGGCCTTACCTTAAATACAGGGGTTTTACAACCTCAGGCAAATCTAGTGACGGCTATTTCAGAATTTCCAACAAATCAATTTTCGAATCAAATTCTAATAGGTCCTAATCCCGTTGTTTCCTCTGTGTATCTTGATTTAGCTTTACCTGAAGCTGGAGCACTATCCTATGCCTTGGTTAATCTCTCGGGTGTAGAACTTTATCGGCATGAGGCAGGGCTGGTTTTTGGCAATTACTCAACAGAGCTCGTGATGGATAAATATGCTTCTGGAGCCTATTTTATCCGCTTTTTATTTAGGCCAATAGTGGGCGAAACTCGAACGGCAATATTCAAAATTATTAAACTATAAGCATTTAACTTTAAGATGAAAACTAAAGCTCTACTCTCCTTTTTTCTTTTTTTTGTAAGTCTAAGTTCATATGCTCAAATGGGACTTAATTTTCAAGGTGTTGCGCGTAATTCAAGCAATGCAATACTAGCAAACCAGCAGGTAAATCTAAGACTCAGCATATTGCAAGGAAGTTCAACCGGTACAGCTGAGTATACTGAGACTCGAAAGGTGACTACGAATGCCCAGGGATTATTTAATGTTGTAATTGGAGATGCAAATGCGAGTTCATCAACAGGCGATTTTTCTGCTATCAGCTGGAAGAATAATCCCAAATTTTTAAAGATTGAAATGGATCCCGCAGGAGGAACGAGTTTTACCTTTTTGGGGACTACGCAATTTCAATATGTAGCTTATGCCCATTTTGCAAATAGTGTGGATGCCGCTAATATATCGGGCATTGTTCCCCTAGAAAAAGGAGGGACGGGTGTTTCAAGTTTAAATGCTTTGAAAACGTCGCTTGCTATTGAAAGTAGCCTAGCAACTAAAGTAGATAAGATTACTGGTAAGGGTTTATCTAGCAATGATTATACAACGGCAGAAAAGACAAAATTGGAAGGGATTACGGGGACAAATACTGGGGATCAAGATTTAAGTGGTTATGCAACGACATCAGCTTTGGCATTAAAGGTGAATAAATCGAAAGTAGATAGCAGTTTAGTTCTGAAAGCAACTATTTCCAAAGTAGATAGTGGTCTAGCCTTGAAGGTAGATAGGATCATAGGTAAAGGTTTGTCCAGCAATGATTATACAACGGCGGAAAAGACAAAATTGGAAGGGATTACGGGGACAAATACTGGTGATCAAGATTTAAGCGGCTTAGCCACAAATACGGCATTGGCTTTAAAGGCGAATGCTCTAGATGTTTCTTCGGGATTAGCATTGAAGGAAAATGTTTCTAATAAATCGATAGCAACTGATTTAGGAGGTTTATCTCCTAGCGACGAATTATATCCATCCCAAAAGGCTGTAAAGGCATATATTGCCGCTAATAGTTCGTCAGGTGGAATTGCAGACGGAGGTGTAAGCACGATAAAATTGGCAGATCTTGCAGTGACGGATGCAAAATTAGCTTCTGGCATTAGTAAAGCAAAAGTGGGTTTAGGGGATGTAGAGAATACAGCATTAAGCACATGGAATGGTTCTAATCAATTAACTAATGTGGGTACAATTACTAGTGGAACTTGGAGTGGAACTGCAATATCTATAAGTAATGGTGGTACTGGGGCAACAAATGCTGTAAGCGCGCGCGCAAATTTAGGATTAGTTATTGGTGCAAATGTGCAAGCACCCCTAATTGCTGGAACGGATTACCAAACACCATTAATAGCAGGGAGTAATTATATTGTACCCAATAGTTCTATTGCCGCAAATACAAAAACTAAAATTACCTTCGATACTAAAGGTTTAATAACTGCAGGTGCAGATGCTACAACAGCTGATATTGCTCCAAGTACGAATAGAAACTATGTAACAGATGTACAAGCGGGAGTATTATCAAATACTTCTGGCACTAATACAGGCGATCAAACAATTAGTTTAACAGGAGATTTAACGGGAACTGGCTCAGGGATAATTACTACAACATTAACTAATAGCGGAGTGACAGCAGGCAGCTATGGGAATGCTTCAAGTATTCCAACTTTTACTGTGGATGCAAAAGGAAGATTAACTGCTGCAGGCACTGTAAGTGCAACTTCAACTGGCGTTCCATATACAGGCGCGACGGGTGCAGTTAATTTAGGGGCGTATGATTTAACTGTTAATGGACTAAGAATAGGTTTAGGAGGAGGGGCAGTATCTGGAAATACAGCTTTAGGGACATCTGCTTTAAATGCAAACACTACTGGAAATTATAATACGGCGGTTGGTGTCCGTGCTTTGGATACCAACACTACTGGATCTTATAACACCGCAATAGGTTTAGAGGCGAATGTCGGTACTAATAATTTAACAAATGCAACAGCAATAGGCTACCGAGCAATTGCTACTAATAGCAATTCCATTCAATTGGGTAGCTCAGGTGTAACGAATGTAAAAACCAACGGCACTTTAACTGCAGGTGCAGTAACTTATCCAAACACCCATGGTTCAGCCAACCAAGTTTTGAGCACCACAGGTAGCGGAACACTAGCTTGGACCACTATAGATGCAGGCACATTATCAGGTACTACATTAAAATCAACTGTAACAGGTTCTAGTTTAACAAGTGTGGGTACATTAACCAGTGCAACGGTCAATGGCAAAGTAATCGTAGGTGCATCATCTGCTTCTAGCGCTTCAGCAGTATTAGAAGCAAATTCAACCACACAAGGGTTTCTACCTCCTCGAATGACAGGGGCACAGCGCGATGCTATTTCATCAAAAGTAGCCGGCTTGGTGGTTTGGTGTACGAATTGTGGGCAAAATGGAGAGCTTCAGGTTTACAATGGTACCGCATGGACAAAT
>CANLVU010000043.1 GCA_947494535.1 Cytophagaceae bacterium | reverse complement strand
GCGGGTGTTGCGATAAATCCGGGTACTCCCGTAGAAGTTTTTGAAGATATTATTGCGGATTTAGATTTAGCTTTGATTATGTCTGTTAATCCAGGTTTTGGAGGTCAAAAATTCATTCCCAATGCCATCAACAAGACAAAACGTTTAGCGGAAATGGCATCGAAAGCAGGAAATACAGATTTAAAGATTGAAATAGATGGTGGCGTAACTATGGCAAACGCTGCAGATTTATACCATGCAGGTGCCAATGTTTTAGTAGCAGGTAGTTTTGTTTTCGCTTCGGCTGATCCTAAGGCTACCATTGCTGAATTGCTGACTGTAGCCAATTAATTCAATGGGTCTCAGAATCTGCGTCTTGTTGATTTTTTTTTCCACCCTTACTTTCGCCCAAAAAGTTAAATGGGCCTCTCAAGTCATTTCTGTTTCTAGTGAATATAAAGATCCTTTATTAGGCAAAGAATTTCGGGCGATACATGCCTTAGGTCGACCAAGCAAATACCCTAAAATGGTTGCAAGCCCCAGTGCTTGGCAAAGTCTTACACCAGATAATCCTGATGGCGAATATATTATTGTAGCCTTTGATACATTAATGTTAATTAAACAAGTCGCCATTTTTGAAAACTATGGTGCTGGTACGATCAGTTCTGTAGAAGGATTAGATCAGAATAATAAAATTTACCCTTTAAAATCATTTCCTTCAGGATACAACACTTCTGGTTCTCAAGTAACCACTATCCGTCTATCAAGTAAAACCAATTTCCGGCTAAAGAGCCTAAAGATTTCTTTTAATTCCATGCGAGTGAAGGGTTTTTCTCAAATTGATGCCATTGGAATTTCGGATAGTGATGAACCTATCGAACAAAGTATTAAACTATTTGCTGATCCTAATGCATTTATGGCAAGGGAGAATTTAGGTAATTTTATTAATTCTAAATTTAATGAAATTTGTCCTGTAGTGAGTCCGGACGGTCAAAAATTGTATTTTACGCGGTGGAAACATCCAGATAATTATGGTTCTAACAAGAATCAAGATATATGGGTTTCTACCTGGTCTGCATCGGATAAACTTTGGAATAAAGCCTCTTTATTTTCTCCTCCCATCAATAATGATGAGAATAATGCAGTTTGTGGAATTACACCTAATGGTAAGACCTTACTGTTAAATAATGTCTATGGAAAAGATGGTACCATGGAGAAAGGCGTTTCGTTTTCTTTTTTATTAAGAACAGGCGAATGGAGTTTTCCGAAAGCTTTGAAAATAGTTAATTTCAAGAACAAGTCTGAGTTTTCAGAATATACGCTAGCACCTAACGGGAAGGTGTTATTAATGACTACAGAAACGAAGGATTCTTTTGGAGGGAAAGATATTTATGTCTCTTTTTTAAATTCAGATGATACTTGGTCCGAGCCTAGAAATATTGGGTCTTCAGTTAATTCCGGAGAAGCTGAATCAACCCCATTTATTGCTCCTGATGGAGTAACGATGTATTTTTCTTCTAGTGGGCATGTGGGTTTTGGAAATAATGACATTTTTCTATCCCGTCGTTTAGATGATACTTGGCTAAACTGGTCTCTTCCTGAAAACTTAGGTCCTATTGTCAATACGCCTCAATGGGATGGTTATTTTTCCGTTTCAGCTAAAGGTGATTATGCCTATTTTAGTTCTACAGAGAATTCTTTAGGGGCCGAAGATATTTTTCGAATCAAAATTCCGGAAAAAGCTAAACCATTAACCCTTGTTCAGATGAATGGTCAGGTCATTAATCAGAAGACTAAAGAGCAAATGCCTGCCCGAATAGTAATTAAATCAAAACTTAATCCATTAGATACTTTATCAATTGATTATGACCCTTATGTGGGAGATTATAGTTTTATGTGGCCGGCCAAAAAGCCATTTTCAGTTCAAATAAAGAAGCAAGGTTTTTTTAATAAAGCTGAAAATTTTGATTTTAGTTCAACGAAGAGTTTTACCTCATTAATTCAAAATTTCGTTATGCAAACTGTTGAGCCAAACAAATCTTATTCGTTGGCTAATATTAGTTTCGATCAAGGTAAGTCTGAATTAAAACAAGGTTTTGAAATAGAATTAGATAAGGTGGTACAAATTTTACTTGAAAATTCTACCTATTTGATTTTATTAGAAGGCCACACTGATAATCAGGGTGATTGGAATGATAACCTAAAATTATCAATCGAACGTGTTGATAATGTAAAAGCCTATTTGACGAAAAAAGGAATCGATTCTTCTCGTATTAAAACAAAAGGATGGGGAGGAGCGAAACCTATTGCGAATAATTTACTTGAAGATACGCGGAGGGTTAATAGACGGGTAGAGTTTATGTTAATTCCTATGGAATAAAAAAGAGGGGATCGCTCCCCCCTATTTTTACTCAACCTAAAACTTAAAATCTTTATAATAGAACGATCAAACTCTTAATGATCGCTGTTAGACGGATCGCATCTAGAATACGTGCTTCCGTCGCTCCGTGGTTCTTTACAGATTGCTCGTGAGAGGTCACGCACATTTCACATCCATTGATGGCTGAAACGGTTAAACTCGCTAATTCAAAAAATTCTTTACCTAACACTGGATTCATCATAATTGACATACGAATACCAGCGGGTGCCGTATTATAGTACTCCTTATCCACCATGTGTTTAAATCGGTAGAAAATATTATTTGCATTCAATAAAGAAACTAGGGCATGGATTTCATTGATTTCTGCCTCCGTAGCTCCTTTACTTAACGCTAATTCTGTTAGTGAATCAAGTGTTCTTGTGTGCTTTTGATTTACCGAAACGGCCAAAGCTAAAAGCAATGCCTCCTTTTCATTTAATGTTTGAGCCCGCAACGCATTCGACACATTAATTTTAAGATCCTTTATATAGCGGTGATCTGCTGCATCTAGGGTATCTAAAAGGGCAAACGATTCTGTAGCAGGGATATTGATCTCCGCTAGTAAGTTGTCTTTAGTCTCACTCATGATTATCGATTTTAAAAGCCCCAGGGAAACCTGGGGCTAGGAAATAATTATAATGTTGCGTCGCCTTTTTTCCAGTTACAAGGACAAAGTTCATCTGTTTGCAAAGCGTCTAATACACGTAAAACCTCGTCTACGTTACGACCTACTGATAAATCATTTGCGCATACCCAACGAACGATACCATCTTGGTCAGCAATGTAAGTAACGCGATAAGCTACTTTTTCTCCTTCTAATAAGATACCTAATTCTTCAGCTAAGCTTTTTGAAGTATCAGCTAGCATTGGGAATTTTAATCCACGTAAATCATCGTGATCTCTTCTCCAAGCAGCGTGAACGAACTCAGAATCAGTTGACGCTCCGATTAATACGGCATCGCGGTCTGAAAAATCAGTTGCACGGCGGTTAAATTCTGCAATTTCAGTAGGGCAAACAAAAGTAAAATCTTTTGGCCACCAGAACATCACTAACCATTTACCGTCTTTCTTGTGATCTTCTGAAGTAATTGTAGCGAATTCTTTTCCTTGCTCTAAAGAAACAACTGCTGTTTTTGAAAATGTTGGAAATTGACTTCCTAATCCTAACATGTGATTTGCCATTGTTTAGTATGTTTTATTATTCATTTTAAATGTGGTACAAATTTCCTTCTTTTAATTGTATTAGCCAAATCTATATTTTCTATATTTGTATAGTTTTTACTTATACCATGACTATTACGCAATTAGAGTACATTGTAGCACTTGCTGATTTGCAGAGCTTTTCTAAAGCCGCAGATTATTGCTGTGTTTCCCAACCCAGCCTTAGTATGCAGGTGCAGAAGCTAGAGGATGAATTAAACTTAACGCTGTTTAATCGCAAAGTAAAGCCTTTACAGCCTACTTTAGAAGCCAGAGAAGTGATAGCTAAAGCTCGGGCTATATTAAGTGAGAGCAATTCAATTCTTTCTCTTTCCAAAGGTTGGTCAAATCAAGTAAATGGATCTGTTTCTATAGGCGTTATTCCCACCATTGCCCCTTATTTAATGCCTAAATTTCTAGCGGATTTTCAATTAAAGTATCCTGAATTGACCATTCAAATAGCGGAAACGACAACGGCAAATATCAAGAAAGGGATTCAAGAAGGAAAAATAGACATAGGTATTTTGGTAACTCCATTAAATGATTCTTTAGTAGAAATACCTCTTTATTATGAAGAATTGTTCTTGTATTCTAATGTGTGGGAGGAGGATGGATCTAAATTGAAATCAACTCTTGACCCATCTAAACTTTGGTTACTGGAAGAAGGCCATTGTTTAAGTAGTCAGGTGAATTCGATTTGTAATTTACCCTCGGGTCCTTTATTCGGCACTAAAATGACATATCAAACAGGAAGTATGGAGACGATAGTGCGATTAGCTGACCAGGGATTTGGCCAAACAATTATTCCTCAAATGTTTGTGGATTACCTGGATCCTAAGCTAAAGGAAAAAGTTTATGGACTGCCTGAACCTAAACCTGTTAGGGAAGTGGCCTTAGTACACGCTATTACCTATTCCAGAAAAGCAATTGTAAAAGCCTTAGAGGTTGAAATATTAGCTCATATACCTGATTCGTGGAAACAACCGAAGGAACGTAATATTATCCCCATATAGCTATGGCCTTTGCGCTACGCAACAAAGGTCTTAAGAATAGTAAACTAGCTCCAAAAACAAAGGTCAGAACCAAAATGCTGATTCGCATATTGCCTGTTAACTGAATAATTAGGCCAAACATAAACGTACCAATGACTGTTGACATCCGATCACATACATCATAAAAGCTGAAGTAGGACGCGGTATCTTTCTCCCCTTTAGGACATAATTTAGCATAGGTGGCGCGACTATTCGATTGAATACCGCCCATCACAAAGCCAATGGCAGTAGCTAGTAAATAGAAATTAAATTGAGATGTGACCGTATAAGCATAGGCGCACACAAATATCCAAACAAAGACAATCAAGCCTAGCGCCTTAATATTTCCCACCCAACCCGATAATCGGGCACAGAAATAAGCTCCGGGAATAGCTACTAATTGGATTAATAAAATCGTAATGATTAAAGCATCTTCAGGTAAATGTAATTCTTGACTTCCAAATAACGCGCCAAGATACATCACCGTTTGAGCCCCCATATTAAATAGGAAGAAACTAACTAGAAATAATTTGATTTCCTTATTTACAATTACCTCCTTGAACACCTTTCGAAGTTCTTTAAAGCCCCCTAGCCACCACTGATTCGTACCTTTTTCTTTAGCTGCCGAAGTTGGTAAATAATGTAACGGGATTTGTGCAAATAATAACCACCACAATCCTACGGTTAAAAAGGATACGCGCGCGGCCATTTCTCCGCCTATTCCACCATACCATTCGGGCTTTAAGAGCATGGTTAGGTTTTGGACCAATAAAAAAACGGAACCGATATATCCAAGGGTGAAACCTTTGGCGCTTAAGCGATCAAAACGATCTGGAGTAGCTATTTCAGGTAAAAAGCTGTTATAGAAAACCATGCTACCTCCCCAGCCTACGATGGAGAATAAAAAACCAAGTGTCCCGATGTAGTAATGACCTTTGCTGAAAAAGAACAAAGCAATACAACTAAATGATCCTAAGTAGCAAAAGAAGCGCATAAAGCTTTTCTTAGATCCTGTATAATCTGCTATTCCTGACAGGAAAGGCATTAAAAAAGTTAATGCCAAAAAAGCGACGGAAATAGTATAAGAAAAAACAACCGTATTACTTAATTCGAATCCTAAGATAGAAATCACCCCAGGTGTTTTACTTCCTAAGGTGACAGCCGCTGAAGGAAAATAAATGGGAAAAATAGCTGAAGTAATCGTCAAAGAATGCACTGAATTTGCCCAATCATAAAAGGCCCATGCATTCAAGGTTTTTGGATTATTCAGTTTTTGCTCCATTAAAATAGGCCTAATTGTTCCCCATTAGGTGGGTTTTTGATTTCAAACGGTATATCATCCATTGAGGATTCCGGCTCGTCTATTTTTTCAGTAGGAAAATTAACGACAAACTCGGGTTCGTCAGTTTCAGGTTCTATCTCTGTTACTGTTATTTCAGCCTCATGTTCTGTTGACTCAGCTATTTCATCTACTATTGGTTCAGGTTTAATTTCATCAGGCTCCTTTTCTGCTGCGGGAGCTTCCTCCTCCGTGTCTAGGAATAAGACTTCAACTAGTTTAGCATAATTAAGCTTACTTCCCAAGGCTTTCCATCCTCTAACTTCAGCTATCTCGTCAATTGGAATAATCTCTAATTCATTCGTTTTTCCATCGGGCTTATACTTAATCTGTACGTTAGGGGAATAATTATCCGTAATAGAAATTAGCTTACTCGCTTTGTGATCTGAAATAAATAGGAATTTCTTATCTAAAGAGGTGGTTTCTAAACGGAAACGCTTGATTAGATTTGTCTTATTTGACCCATCGAAATAGGCGGCAGATATAATTGCTTGTGGTTCGAATTTCTTCAAGTACATAATTTCCTCTGCCGGGTAGCGATTAGTCAACTCGAAGTTAGTTAACTCGTAGTTACCTGATACGTAAATAGCAAGAATACTATCATTGGGTTCAAAATTACCGATATGATCTCCGTGTCCATCGCGGTTCAAGCGACCAATCGTAGGATCGTACCAAATATCAACCCCGCCTAACGTGGATACACCTGCCGATTTCAGGGTGATTTTACGAACAGGGTATTTGGTAAGCATATTACCTAAGGATTCACGGCCTTTGATGGCTAGTTTGGCGAAATCATAATCAAATTGCTTGATTTTAGCCGTGCAATTTGCCGTTAAGCTGATTTGGATTACTTCTGCCTCGCCGTTTTCATTTGCGGAGAAATAGGTAAGCTTTGACTTAGCATTATCGCTGCTCACCTTATATTCACGATCTCGAGTTACTGAAGTAACTTTGAAACGCTTGATATACGATATGCCAGACTTACCATCAAGATAAACCAGGTTATATACCTTTCTATCATCGTTTTTCTTGAATACGGAGCAATAGATGATGTCACGGCCCACGAAAACCTTCTCTTGTACTTTCGTTACAACACAGGTGCCGTTGGAGCGGAATACGATGATATCATCGATATCAGAGCAATCCATTACATATTCATCTTTTTTGATTCCATAACCTACGAAACCATCTTCGCGGTTGACATATAGTTTTTGATTAGCGGCTGCAACGACAGTAGCAGAAATAGTATTAAAGTTCTTGATCTCTGTACGACGCTCTCTACCCTTACCGTATTTAATCAATAAGTTTTTGAAGTAATCAATCGCATAACGAATTAAGTTTGCTAAATGATCCTCTACTTCGGCTAGTTCATCTAACAGACGTTTCATCAATTCGTCCGCCTTGAAGCTATCGAATTTCGAAATACGTTTTATTCTGATTTCTAATAATTTCAAAATATCTTCTTCCGTAATCTCACGATAGAAGTCTTTTTTGTAAGGTTCTAAGCCTTTATCGACTGTTTGAATAACTAATTCAAATGTTTCGCACTCTTCAATATCCCGGTATATTCTATTTTCAATGAATATTTTTTCCAAAGAGCTAAAAAGAACCTTTTCCATTAATTCACTCTTGCGAATCTCTAATTCCTGTCGCAACAAATCCACTGTTTGATTAGTAGAAACGCGTAGAATTTCACCCACACCTACGAAGTGTGGTTTGTCTTCTATAATTACACAAGCATTAGGAGAAATGGAAACTTCACAATCCGTAAAGGCATATAAAGCATCGATTGTAACATCTGGAGAAATACCAGGCGCTAATTGGATCTGAATCTCTACATCCTTAGCAGTATTGTCAATTACCTTCTTGATCTTGATTTTACCGGTGTCGTTTGCCTTGATGATGGAATCAATCAAAGACGTTGTTGTGGTGGTATACGGTATTTCAGTAATGACCAGCGTTTTCTTATCTAATTCATCAATTTTCGCTCTTATACGAATCTTACCACCACGTAAACCGTCGTTATAATTCGTCGCATCCATCATGCCTCCTAAAAGAAAATCAGGATAAAGTTCTACTTTCTTATTATTTAAAATGTCGATCGATGCCTGGATAATTTCACAGAAATTGTGCGGCATAATCTTGGTTGCCAAACCTACAGCGATACCTTCTACACCTTGAGCGAGTAAAAGCGGGAATTTAATCGGTAAAGTAATGGGCTCGCGCTTACGACCATCATAGGACATTTGCCATTCGGTTGTTTGGTTGTTAAAAACAACGTCACTCGCAAATTTGGATAAACGTACTTCGATATAACGAGCCGCAGCAGCGCTATCGCCTGTTCTGTTGTCGCCCCAGTTACCCTGGCAATCAAATAAGAGCTCTTTTTGGCCTAAATTAACAATCGCATCATTGATAGACGCATCCCCGTGCGGGTGGTATTGCATCGTTTGACCGATTACATTCGCTACTTTATTGAAACGGCCATCGTCCATTTCCTTCAAAGCGTGTAAAATACGACGCTGAACGGGCTTTAAACCGTCCTCTACGGCAGGAACCGCCCGCTCTAGAATAACATAAGAAGCATACTCTAAGAACCAATTCTCATACATCCCTGCTACCGCAATTTGATTCTGTAGTGCGCCGTCCGCTGTTTCACTCATAGTAATTATCGCTATTATTCTTCGCCGTGGAAGAGTTGGTACATAATTAATGCTGTGGCTCCCCAAATTAAGTTCCCCTCATACACAAAGGAAGGACTCAGGATTTTATTCCCATCGTAGCTAACTTCATAAGGTTGTAGATTAGCCGGATCTTGAAAGAAAGACACAGGTATTTCAAAAATACGATTTATTTCTCTTTTATTTAAATCGTAAGAAAGCTTTTTATTTAGTCGAACGGAAAATGCCGTCATCCAATAATTAGAGACATGAATCCAATGTTCCGTTACATATTCTAATGACGAGGCATCGATGTCCACTCCTATTTCTTCTAGCACTTCCCTAGCCGCCGTCTCACGCAAATTTTCATCTGTTGGATCCATTTTTCCTCCAGGAAGAGCCATTTGACCGCTATGGTGACCATCGTACTCATTGCGTTCAATGAGTAGCAAATGTGGTTCTTGATTGTCGCTCTCCATAAACAGTACCACTACAGCTGCCTGTTTAGCGTTGGCCTTGATCTCCGGTCTTTGGTGTATTTGATTATAAAGCTGCTTAAATGGTTCGAATTCCTTCATCCCTACAATGATTTAGCAATGGCTTCTGCACAACGTATTCCGTCCAAAGCCGCAGACATAATTCCTCCTGCATATCCACCACCCTCACCGCAAGGATAAAAACCTTTAATCCCCGGATGTTCAAGGGTTTCCTTATCGCGTGGTATTTTGACTGGCGAGGAGGTTCTACTTTCTAAACCGATGATTTGGCCTAAATTAGAAGAGAATCCAGGTATTTTTTTGTTGAAATCTTGGAAGCCCTGAGCCAAAGGTTCTGAAATATAATCCGGTAAGAATTCCCGCATCTCACCTGGCTCTAAGCCAGGAACATAACTCGTGGGATGCGAACTTCCACTTGCCTTTCCTTGGATAAAATCGAGCGTATATTGAGAGACTGCTTTTTGGGAACCTCCTACTAAACTTCCCGCTTTCTGTTCTAATTCTTCTTGTAATTGCATGCCTGCCAAAGCCCCAAATTCCTTGTATCGAGCTAAATCTTCCTCCACAATGCTGACCACTATTCCAGAATTCGCATATTTAGAATCTCGTCTCGATGGAGACATTCCGTTCACTACAACCTGATTAGGGGATGTAGCAGAGGGCACAATAAATCCTCCTGGACACATACAAAATGAGAAAACTCCTCTTTGAACGCCCTGAAAATTACTTTGTGTCACTAAACTAAAACTAGCTGGTGGCAAGTATTCTGGTCGCTGTTTTACCTTGTATTGTGCTTGATCAATAAAGGACTGTTGATGTTCGATTCGAACGCCTATGGCAAAAGGTTTAGCTTCAATGGCTACGCCCTTCGTTTGTAATAGTTGGAATATATCACGAGCCGAGTGTCCTGTGGCTAATAAAAGTCGATCAGCTTGAAATTCTGCCCCATTAGAACATACCGCCCCCTTGATAGAGTTATTTTCAATTAAAAAATCAATCACTCGGTGATGAAAATGCACTTCTCCTCCCGCTGCTATGACTGCATCACGCATAGAAGCAATTATACCAGGCAATTTATTGGTTCCTATATGGGGATGTGCTTCAAATAAAATATCACTATGCGCACCGTGTGCTACAAATGTCTCTAAAACACTTTTGATATCTCCTCTCTTTGTACTTCTCGTATATAATTTTCCGTCTGAATAGGTACCGGCGCCCCCTTCTCCAAAACAGTAATTGGAATCCGGATCCACTATATTAAAGCGGTTAATGGCGGCTAAATCTCTTCTGCGATCACGAACATCCTTACCGCGTTCTAAAACAATAGGTTTAATACCTTTTTTTACAAAATCTATCGCAGCAAATAATCCGGCTGGACCTGATCCAATAATGATGACTTTTTTTGCGTCTTTAGGTAAAGTAGGTAATTGAGATGAAAGGCTAAAATCATGGCCTTCTTCATAAAATCCAATGCGAAGATTGACTTTAATTTGTCTACTTCTGGCATCTATTGACCTTTTTTCGATGCGATAAGTAAAAGCCGCTAGATAGGCCTCTCCCATTTCAGCTGCTAAAAAACTAGCTAGCTTATCTGGTGAATGAGCAATATCGGGGCTAAGAACGAAATCTCTTTGGTCAATCATACAAGTATTTTGTGCAAATTTACGAATCTATTTTACTAATTCAGATGAATAAGCTCGGTTCGGAAGTTTCTCCCTATTTATTGCAACATAAAAATAACCCGGTTCATTGGGAACCTTGGGGACCTGAGGCTTTGGAGCGTGCTAAAAAGGAAGATAAGCCTATCTTAGTGAGTATTGGGTATGCGGCGTGCCATTGGTGTCACGTAATGGAGCATGAATCTTTTGAGAATGAAGAGGTTGCTGTTATTATGAATACTCATTTTGTAAATATAAAAGTAGATCGAGAGGAACGCCCAGATGTGGATATGGTATATATGGAATCACTTCATCAGATGGGTTTAAATGGTGGCTGGCCGCTAAATGTTTTTTTATTACCAGACCAAAAACCATTTTACGGTGGTACCTATTTCAAAAAAGCGAACTGGATTCAGCTTTTATTCTCCATTAACAATGCGTTCGTGAACAATCGGGAAGACTTAGCTAAATCTGCCGATAGTTTTGCTGAAAGTCTATCTGAAAATGCCACTTTCTTTGCACATTCGGATTTATCAGAAACAGCAGCGGTTATTCCTGCCGCTTTGACTAAAATTAAATCGGCTTTAGACCCTGTTTTTGGAGGTATTAACAAAGCACCTAAGTTTCCTCTGCCTTCTTTAATTCAGTTTTTATATTCCGTTCCCTTATCTCTTTCTCTCGAATTAGGATTACCTATACTTCAAAAAACATGGTTAGAAAAAATGGCACAAGGTGGAATCTACGATGCCGTAGGAGGTGGCTTTTCTCGCTATTCGGTAGACTCTGAATGGTTTTGTCCTCATTTTGAGAAGATGCTATACGACAATGCTCAATTGTTATCAGCTTATACAAAAGCATACAAGAGAGAGCGGAATCCACTTTATCAGGAGGTGATTTTTGATACGATTTCGTTTCTTAAGCGCGAATTACTTTCGCCACGAGGTTTGTATTATTCCTCTTTAGATGCGGATTCAGAAGGTGAAGAAGGACTATTTTACACGTGGACTTTTGCTGAACTAGCTGCGTTAAAAAATGAGGAGTTTTTAAAGACTTATTCTATCTCACAAAATGGAAATTGGGAGGATGGGCGCAATATTTTATTTAAATCATCTCCCGTTTTAAATGTGCATTTTGAGAAAGAAATGGAAGTATTACGTGCTGCCAGACTTACGCGAGTAAGACCAGGAACAGATACAAAGGAAGTATTGGTTTGGAATGCACAATTAGTGTCGGCTTTTGTGGAGCTATATCAAGTTTTTGGTCGTAAAGAGAATTTACAAAGTGCTTTAGATTTACTAAAATCAATTGAAACTCATCTAATCAAGGGAGATCTTTGGTTACATCAGGCGCAATATTCACGTGAACCTATTGGTGCTTTTTTAGATGATGTATCGGCTTTGGTTTTGGCTTATATCCAAATGTATTTAGTAACATCAGAATCAGCCTATAAAGAAAAAGCAGATGATCTGCTGCAAATGATATGCGTTGATTTTAAACATCCAGAACTGTCATTATATCAGTACCGTTCGAGTAAGGCAGACTACTTAATTGCCGAAAAAGTAGAGGTAATGGATTCTGTCATGCCTTCCTCTAATTCCATGTTATGTGAGGCTTTTTTATGGCTAGGTATTTTACAAAACAACGCTGATTATACTTTAAATGGGCGTGCAATGTTATCGCAAATACTCGAAAGATCCATCGCTCATCCGGCCTATTTTGCGAACTGGCTTCGTATTTATTCAGAATGGATCGAACATCCGAGAGCTATGCTGAAATATGCAGGCTCTAGTGAAGGATTAGATGCTTACAATTGGTGCATAGATAAAGATCAATTAGTTTGTGTTCCTTCGGATGAAATTGAAGCCTATTTGTTGTGTGTGGGTGATTATTGTTTCTCCCCTGTTTCTACTTTAGAAGAAGTAGATAAGCAATTAGCCGAACTTATTTAATCCGTTCTGGATTTTCTGTTACAAAAGCTCCCCATCCCTTCTTGGTTCCTTTCATAGTTGAACTGATGTTTTTATGGTGGAAATGATGACAAATAGCGATTCCAAGTGCATCGGTGGCATCATGCATTTTGGTATCTAGCTTTATATTTCCTATAATTTCGACCATTTTAGCCACTTGTTCTTTAGACGCATTTCCATTTCCTGTCACGGATTGTTTCACCTTTTTAGGTTCGTATTCTGCGATCGGAATCGATTTAGAGAAGGCCAAAGACATGACCATTCCTTGCACTCGACCTAATTTCAACATCGACTGGATGTTTTTACCAAAAAAAGGAGATTCTATGGCAATCTCATCAGGCAGAAACTCCTCTAAAATCCCCAAAATTCGTTCATGAATCTTCAAGAATTTAGCTCCTTGTGTGGTGTATTTAGTCAAATTCAAAACTCCATACTGCAACACTGTTACCTTGTCATTATTTATACGCAATAATCCGTAACCAAGGAATCGTGTCCCCGGATCAATGCCTAAGATTATTTTTTCTGAAGAGGAAGTGCTAATTTGCGTCATTAAAACTCTGTATGTTTATTCACCAAATTCCATCGTTCATTCCTGCCTTTTTTCCACATTTCACGTGGTCAAAAGCGGCTGATCGTCAAGTTTATCTAACCTTTGACGATGGACCAACTCCTGAAATTACGGATTTTGTCCTAGAATGCTTAGATGAATTTGGAGCAAAAGCTACATTTTTTTGTATTGGCAAGAATGTGGTAGATAATCCGAGTATTATTCAGCGTATTCAGACGGCAGGACACAGCATTGGAAATCATACGATGAACCATAGCAATGCCTGGAAAATGGATTATACCTCCTATAAAGAAGATATTAAGCAATGTGAAGAGGTTTTTGTACAACAAAAAATCAATTCCATTGGCTTTCGTCCTCCCTACGGTCGAATTACACGAAAAATGTATCGAGGAATGAACAATGTTATTTTATGGTCAGTATTAACAGGAGATTATAATGAATCCCTTTCGCCAGAAAATATCCTTCAATCTGTTTTACCACTATTAAAACCTGGAGCTATTGTCGTCATGCATGACAGTTTTAAAGCTTATCCTCGGTTAAAGGTAATTTTGCCAGCCATATTAGCCCATTGTAAAGAACAAAATCTTGTATTATCTGCCCTATGATCGATACACACGCGCATTTGTATGATGTTCATTTTCAAGAAGATATGCCTTTTTACTTAAAAGAGATTCAAGAGGCTGGAGTGACGCAGGTATGGCTGCCTAATTGTGATCTTGCATCTTGGGCCGACCTAAAGAAACTAAGTGTAGATTATCCTGAATTTGTTCTTCCGATGATCGGTTTGCACCCTACTTATGTAAAGGAAAATTACCGGGAAGAGTTATCTGCCTTAAAGTTAGAATTATCTCAGACTAAAGTGGTGGCTATCGGTGAAATAGGTTTGGATTATTATTGGGATACCACATTTTTTTCACAACAAATGGATGCCTTTAACCAACAATGTCATTGGGCATTGGACCTTGATTTATGGGTGGATATTCACTGTAGAAAGGCCTATGAAGATTTAATAAAGACTTTAAAACTACCTGAATTTAAGGATTTAGGTGGGGTTATTCACTGTTTTTCTGGGGATGCCAGAGAAGCAAAAGTACTCACAGATTTAGGTTTTTACTTAGGTATTGGTGGTGTCATTACGTATAAAAACACGACTCTTTTCCAAGATATTAAAGACATACCTTTAAGTCGAATTGTATTAGAAACCGACGCTCCTTATTTAAGCCCTGTCCCTTTCAGAGGGAAGCCCAATTCACCCAAAAACATTCCAATTATCGCTCAAAAATTAGCTGATCTATATGAAGTATCACTAGAACACTTAGTGGACCAAACAAACCAAAATGCACAACAATTAAAAGCTATCTCAGGTTATTAATTACCCCTTTCATTTGATCATCCCAATGTAGGATAGCTTTTTTAAGAGTAAGAACCGAAACATTGGTGGAAGTCTTGAATTTTTCCCAGCTTCCCTGAAAGATTAATCTGCCTTTCTCCATGATACCTACAGATTGACTTAATTGAAGAATATCCGTTAAGTCGTGGCTGATTAGCACGCAGGGTATGGCACGTTCAGCTACTACGGATGCAATAATTTGCGAAAACTCTAATTTTTGTTCTGTATCTAACTGACTAAATGGTTCATCAAGAACTAAATACTCAATAGGTTGACTAATAGCTTCCAATAGAGCTAATTTTTGACGTTCACCACCAGACAAATGGGCCACCTTGGTATCCTTTTGTTTAATGAGGTAAAATTGTTTTAGGTGTTTAGTGATAACAGTTTCCTTTTGAGCATTAGGCACATATTGAAATAGAACCTCGGCATAATTATATACACTATGATGGGGCTTTAGATGAAGTGTCTGAGGCACATAACCTGCTTGTCTAAATTGAGGAATCAGCCGATCTAAACCGTCATTTAATTCCTTAGAATGAATTTTGATTGAATAGTCACTATCATATTTTAAGCCCACTAATAGCGTAGCAATGGTACTCTTCCCTGAACCACTTTTACCAATTAAAGCGTAGATTTCGCCTGATTTTACCTTTATTTGAATATTGGATAAAGTAAAATGACTAGTAACTTGGTGTTTCTTTATACCGATTGTTAACATTAAATCTATTTAAAATGATTCTGTGCGGAATTGATGTGGGAACTTCTTCCATTAAAGTTAGTATTGTTGATGCTGCAAACCAACAATTAATTTATTCGACTTCTTTCCCTGAAGTGGAAAATAAGATTTCTTC
>CANLVU010000042.1 GCA_947494535.1 Cytophagaceae bacterium | reverse complement strand
GGCCAAAAAGATATCTGCCTAGGTGTTCCTGTCGTTTTAGGCAAGAATGGTTGGGAGAAAATCGTAGACTATAAATTAACAGAAGACGAGCAAGCTGCGTTCAATAAATCAGCTGATGCGGTTCGCAATATGAACTCGGTATTAGAAACCTTGTCTTTATAATTGCTTTACATAAAAAAAGCCTCTCCTATTTGCTTAGGAGAGGCTTTTTAGTGGGCTTAACTCAGTAGTCAGTAACCAGTAGGCAGTAGTCAGTAGTCAGTAACCAGTAGTCAGTAGTCAGTGATACAATTTACTTCGAACGAATCGCGATCACCGGATCCATTTTAGCAGCAACCCAAGCCGGAATAATCCCTGAAAGAATTCCGATAAAGCTGGAAATAAATAATCCGGTAACAATATTCTTCATCGATAGTTCAAGAGGCAGAGCTTCTTGAGGAATAAGTGTGAGTAAGACGACCAAACCAATCCCCACGATACCTCCAATCAAACTCAAGAAAACAGCCTCGAAAAGAAATTGGAATAGAATGAAATAATTCTTAGCTCCTAGTGACTTCTGTATTCCAATAATATTCGTACGCTCTTTTACCGAAACGAACATAATATTCGCAATCCCAAAACCCCCTACTAAGAGCGAAAATCCGGCAATCAAAGCCCCGGCCACATTTAATGCGGCAAAAATTCCATCAAAGAATTGGTTCAATCCATCTAGTCGATTTACCGAAAAATTACTTTCTTGTTTGGGCTTTATGGAACGCAATGTGCGCATTAATCCTGTCACTTCTCCTTCTAAATTCTCTTGTCCGATATCGTCATCTAAAGCTTTAATGGCAATATCTGGTGCAGGTTTATCCTTTTGAAAAACAGCAGAAAATGTAGAATAGGGAATAAATACCTTTTCATCCGGCGTACCACCAAAACCTAACATATCGTTCCCTTTCTTCTCAATAATTCCAATCACTTGAAACTTAATCCCATTTAACTTTATTTGATCTCCTACTCCTGACTGAAGATTCTCGGCCACTTTAGATCCTATTATGACTACATTCAATGCGTTCTCTGACTCAATCGGCAAAAAATAACGTCCAAATTGCACTGGAACACTCGTAATCTGATTGTAATCATAACTTGCGCCGGTCATATTCACATCCATGCTTGAACTTCCATTGGTTGCGGAAGCTGAACGGCCATTATCTATAATGGCTATGGCTTTGGCAGATTGTAAATTATCCTTTAAAAATTGAAACTCCGCATACTTCATTTCTGGGCGATTCAAATACTTCCACCATGGGTAGTTACTTTGCATTTCCCATGGCCATTTTCCCACATATAAGACTCCAGTGCCAGCAAAGGAATCAATCTCTGATCGAATATTCTTATTTAGGGAATCTACCGCTGTGAATACAGCTACGATAGCAAAAATACCGACGCTTACACCTAAGAGTGAAAGAGTGGTACGTAATATATTAGACCTTAATGCATGGTAGGCAAAGATCAAACTCTCGTAAACTTGAATTAAAAACTTCATAGGATTGTGCTAGATGTCAAATTTAGAAAATAAATCCCTAGAAATACACTTCCTTTTTATGAACAGAGCGTATAAACTTTAAATGGCAATATGAAGGTAAGATTGGATTTTGTAATTTCACTTTCCCTTTTGAAATTATGAGCTGGAGCAATTACGAAGTACGTTTATTGAAAGACCATTTTGAAGGTCAATTGTTTTTTGACGAGAGCCAATCTTCTCAAATTGCGAAGCGTATTTATGCGACCGACGCCTCCGTTTACCAAGTAAAACCAGCTGCTGTCGCTATTCCAGCTTCATCTAAAGACATTAAACGCCTGATACAATTTGCGAGTCAAGCAAAAACAGGTTTAATTCCCAGAGGAGCAGGCACTTCGCTTGCTGGCCAAGTCGTAGGAGATGGCATTGTAATGGAAATATCTTCCGCTTTAAATAAAGTCATTTCTTTGAATCGAAAGGAAAAATCGGTTTGGATTGAACCAGGAATTGTTCGAGATGATTTAAACAAGCATTTAGCTACGGCTGATTTGTTTTTTGGTCCAGAAACATCTACTGCAAATAGAGCTCTATTAGGTGGGATGCTCGGAAATAATAGCTGTGGATTACATAGCATTGTTTGGGGATCAGTGCGGGATCATATTTTGGAAACACGCGGTTTTTTATCCGATGGAACGGAAATACATACGCATCCTTTGACACGGGAAGAATTCTACCATAAGACTACCCTGCAAAATTTAGAAGGAAAGATTTATCGGGAGATTCATCGGATGTTGAATAACCCAGAGATTCAAAGCTTGATTCGGGATAAGTTTCCTAAGAAATCCATTAAACGTAGAAATACGGGGTATGCCTTGGATGCCTTATTGGATATGCAGCCATTTTCTCCAGATGGAGAACCCTTTAATCTATCCAAATTGATGGCAGGTTCAGAGGGAACTTTGGCTGTCGTTCACGCGATGAAATTGAACTTATTGGATCTTCCTGAGCCAGAAGTCGCACTGGTTTGTATACATTGTACCTCTTTGCAAGAGTCCTTGCAAGTAAATGTTGAAGCACTTAAGCATCCTATTCTTGCCTCAGAATTAGTGGATGATTATATACTATCGTTTACGGAAGGCCATCCCAATTTCGAAAAAGACCGCGGATTTATTGAAGGAAAGCCGGCTGCCATTTTGATGGTAGAGTTACGTTCAACTGATCGCGCCACCTTAGAAAATCAGGTTTCTAGCCTCATTGAAAAATTAAAGTCTCAGTCTCTAGGCTACGCTTATCCTACCTTGTGGGGAAATGAGATTGCCAAAGGTTGGGACATCCGAAAAGCCGGTCTAGGATTAATCCGAAACCTAGAGGGAGATACACAGCCAGTTAATTTGATAGAAGATTGCGCTGTGGATCCTTTGGACTTACCTGCCTATATTGCTGAAATCCAGGATTTACTCACTAAATACAATACAAATGCCGCTTACTATGCACACGCAGGAGCGGGAGAATTGCATATTGAACCATTTATTAACTTAAAGAGCGCGGAAGGAATAGCCATCTTCCGCAGTTTGATTACGGAAACGGTCGAGATACTGAAGAAATACAAGGGGTCATTGAGTGGGGAACACGGCGATGGCCGTCTTCGGGGGGAGTTCATCCCTGCCTTAATGGGAAAAGAAGTTTACAGTCTATTTAAAGAAATTAAGCACGTTTTTGACCCACATAATTTATTCAATCCAGGTAAAATAACGGATAGTCCCGCCATGGACACTGCGTTCCGATTTACGGATAAAAAGGCTACTGAACCTAGCTATTTCTTTGATTATGGAGTTTGGAAAAACCCACTAGGTCTGGCAGAAAAATGCTCTGGATCTGGGGATTGCAAGAAAACAGCTTTGAGTGGAGGAACCATGTGCCCTAGCTATATGGCCACTTTACAGGAAAAAGATTCCACTCGAGCCAGAGCGAATATGTTACGTCAACTGCTCAGTTCGCCTAAAGAGGAGACATTTAGTAATCCCGACCTACATGAAATTCTAGACTTATGTTTGTCTTGTAAAGGTTGCCAAACCGAATGTCCATCTGGCGTCGATATGGGAAAATTAAAAGCAGAGACCTTACAGCAATCCTATTTGAAAAATGGGGTTCCTCTTCGCACGAAATTAATCGGGCACTTCCCTACCCTACAACGTTACGCTAGTTACGTATCTCCTTTGTATAATTTTTTAGTTGAATTCCCACTAACCTCTTCGTTGATTAAACTAGGAATGGGCTTCTCCATCGACCGAAGTTTACCTACCGTACAATTCACGAGTTTAGAGAAATGGTTCGAACGCTATACTTTGAAAAACCCTCAAAATACCTTTACGAATGGATTTGTACATCTTTTAGCAGATGAATTTACGAATCACAATGAGGTGCCTTTAGGCCAAAAAACGATCAAACTATTAAATGCCTTAGGCTATGGGGTTATCATTCCTACAGGCATTGTCACAGGCAGAAGTTTTATTTCCAAAGGAATGTTGGTAGAAGCCAAAGCCTTGGCCAATGCAAATGTGGAGCAGTTAGTTGATTTAATTTCGAACGAGCATCCTTTGATCGGAATTGAACCGAGTGCCATCTTAACCTTCCGAGATGAAATCCCATCCCTTGTAGACATCAATAAACGCGAACAAGCGGAAAAATTAAAACCGAATTGTTTACTAATCGATGAGTTCATCGCCCGCGAATTCAAAGCTGGCAAAATATCCGCTGACTCTTTCCATGGAAAACAGCAAAAAATCCTTTTGCACGGTCATTGCCACCAAAAATCAATTGCCGGATTAACCTCCACCCGTATCGCCTTAACCATTCCGACCCAATATGAAGTTGAATTGTTGCCTACGGGATGCTGCGGAATGGCAGGTTCTTTTGGCTATGAGAAAAAACATTATAAAATCTCTCAACAAATCGCCAACCTCGTTTTATTCCCACGATTGTTGAATAAACCCATCAAGAGTATTATCGCGAGCAATGGAACTTCGTGCCGTCATCAAATCAAAGATGGCATCGAACAAACCGGTTACCATACAGCAGAAATTCTATATAACGCACTAAAATGATTCAATTTAATATCTCCCTCTTCATTGAACCTAGCATTACAGAAACCGCTTTAAAAGCATTAAAAACGGTTATAATGCCCGAAATTGAGAAGCAAAACTTTGTCGACCAGATTCATTTATTCGAAATCAGTTCCCATCAGGAGCCTGATTCGAATGGCTACTCCTTACAATGCTGGTTACCCGAATTTGAAGAGGAACACAAGGACTTTATTGAAGGAATTGTATCTGGTTTTTTCCAAAAGGAATTCGCGAATCAGTATGTGTACTTTCCGAGTCAGTTGAAGAGAGTGTAGATTATAGAGTATAGATTATAGAGTAGAGATTATGGTGTAGAGAATTTTCCATTTACCACTTACCATTCACCATTTACAATATCTTTACTCTATACTCTCTTATCTCTAATCTATTTATTTACCCCAATCAATCCCCTCTTGCCCACTCGCTAAAAGGTACTGATTGATTTGCGAAAAAGGTTTAGTGCCGAAAAATCCTCCTCGATTAGCAGACAAAGGCGAAGGATGTGAGGCTTGAATAATTAAATGTTTACTACTATCGATATGCTTAGCTAATTTTTGGGCATAAGCGCCCCACAAGACAAAAATCACGTTTTGTTTTTGCTCACTTAAATTGCGAATTACGTTTTGTGTAAATTCCTCCCAACCTTGTTTTGCATGCGAATTTGGCTCTCCCGAACGAACAGTTAAAACGCTATTCAATAATAAGACTCCTTGATTAGCCCAAGAACTTAAATCGCCGTCACATCGAATGACTTTCAAGTCGTCGTAAAGTTCTTTGTAGATGTTACGAAGCGAAGGCGGCAAAGGGAAAGCAGACGGAACAGAGAAAGATAAACCTTGTGCCTGTCCTAGTCCGTGGTAAGGGTCTTGACCGATGATTACCACTTTGGTATCTTGAAATGAACAATGTTGAAATGCAGAGAAAATTAGATCCACAGGTGGGAAAATTTCTTTTTGATCAAATTCCGATGCTAAAAATAGACTGAGGTCCGTAAAATAAGGAGACGAAATCGATGAATTCAACACCTTTTTCCAATCATTATTCAAAGAATCAGCTAATTTTACTTTCAGATTACACATTAGACCTTATTAGGATGGTAGAAGCATATTCAAATGGATTCTTAGTTTCAGTAGATACAACGCATCTACCAGAAATGGAACTAAATCCGCCTTATAAGCATTTTTTCTCCTACCAAATTACAATCAAAAACTTGAGTAACCAACCGGGACAGCTTGTTAGCCGGTATTGGGAGATTGTGGATGGAATCGGTTCGAAAGAAATAGTTAACGGATTAGGGGTAGTAGGTCAGCAACCCATTATTGAACCAGGCAATTCCTTTACGTATACCTCTGGGTGCCCATTAATTTCATCTATTGGCAAAATGAGTGGACATTATGTGTTCCTGAATTTAGAAAACCAGGCCACATTCAAAGTAGACATACCCCCATTTGAGCTTATTCCCGCATATCACTTGAATTAATGAATCGGCTCCAATTTTACTTTAAGTCACAAACGGCGCACGGATTACATTCGCCTTCCATTTATAGCTTGTATTGCGAATTGCTGAATCCTTATTTGATGCGTGATTTAAGTTATCCTCAACTGAAAGAGGCGCTTAAAAAACGCTATTCAGATTGCTCGCTAATTGAGATACAGTCCAAAATAGATCTTGCCAAAACTGATCAGAATACCCTCATTCTATTTAAGAATCCCCACGATCAAGAGGAAATATGGAATGATTTACATTCACATTCAGCAGTGATTCAAACAGTCGATTTATTCGAACTTGGAATCCTATTTTTAAAACCCATTTGCCCGAAGCAGCATTTCTATTTACGCAAAATGGCATAAAAAAAGAGGCTTGTATGAGCCCCTTTTGATTATTTATCTGCTTTCGCAATTTCAACGTTCACTCGCTTACCCTTGATTTGGGCACCGCCCATTTTGTCAATCACGACGTTAGCGTACTCTTTCGGAACATCCACAAAAGTGTGTTTGTTTTCGATTTGAATTTGACCTAATACATTTCCTGGAATACCCGATTCTCCGGCAAAGGCTCCAACGATATTCGAAGGAGAGATTTTTTCGTTGAACCCAATGTTAACCACTAGACGTACCATGTTCTCATCTGACTTATATGGCTTGCCTTCACGATCCACACGTGGACCACGAGGAGCTGAGTTACGATCACCACCTCTTTCGAAGCGACCACCGCGATCACCGCCACGATCTCCACCTCTTTCGAAACGGCCAGCACCGCGGCGATCACCGCCACGATCTCCACCGCCCCAACGATCACCGCCACCGCCTCTTTCGAAGCGACCACCGCCACCGCCACCGCGTTCATCACGACCGTATTTACGTGAGCTACGTTCCATATCGCCTTCGAGATTCTCATCACCGAATTCATTCTTCACGACACCCATATTCATCTTCACTAACGCAGCCACTACTTGCTCCACAGTGAAGCCAGCATGTTGGAAATTAGGCAATGCATCATCGAATAACTCTAAACCACCTTCAGCGATTGTAGCACCTACACGATCAATAAACATCCCCTTCTTCACTCCCACTACGTCAGAGAAAGTTGGAATCACACCTTTATCTATCTTCACTTTCGTGTAGTTCATGATTTCGCGTAAACGATTGCGCTCAGAACCTACTACTAAGGTGAAAGCCTTACCTGATTTACCGGCACGACCTGTACGACCGATGCGGTGTACATAATATTCTTCATCTAATGGAATATCATAATTAATTACGGCATCTAAATTATCTACGTCTAGACCACGCGCCGCCACATCTGTCGCCACTAGGTAACTTACGTTTCCTGAACGGAAACGATTCATCACTTGGGTACGTTGAGATTGACGCAAATCACCGTGTAAACCTTCTGCTGCATAACCACGCAACATCAATTCTTCCACCACTTCATCAACACGCTTCTTTTGATTACAAAAGATCAACACTAGTTTCAAAGAATAAAAATCGATTAGACGCGTAGTCACCTCCATTTTTGCACGTCCTTTTACATCGTAGTATAATTGCTCGATGTTTACGTTCGTGATTTCGTTTTTAACAACCTTCACTAATTTAGGATTGGTCAAATAACGATTTGTCAAGGCCATAATAGGCTTAGACATCGTTGCTGAGAACAAAACTGTTTGACGCTCATTTGGAATTTCTTCCAAAATGCTCTCGATATCCTCTCGGAAACCCATATCTAACATCTCATCAGCCTCATCTAAAACGACCATCGATGCTTGATTTAATTTCAATGCACGACGCTCAATTAAGTCGATTACACGACCTGGAGTACCAACTACGATGTTAGCCCCTGCTTTCAAGGACTTAATTTGACGATCGATAGAATCTCCACCGTAAACCGTCGTCACCCAAACCCCTTTAGTAAACTTAGACAACTTCTTCATTTCCTCAGAAACTTGAACCGCTAATTCACGCGTAGGACATAAGATGATTGCTTGAACATACTTCTCAAAAGGAACAATATGCTCAATCATCGGAATACCGAACGCGGCTGTTTTACCAGTACCTGTCTGTGCTTGTCCGATGACATCACGACCTTCCATCACGAAAGGAATTGCTTCTGATTGGATGGGAGAAGCAAACTCAAAGCCCATTTCTTTTACTGCTTCTTGGATTCCTTCCGACAATGGAAGGGAATCGAAGCGAATTTTTTCACTCATTTGATATATTTTAATTACGATGCCCGAACACATCCGTAATTTAACTCCTGCCGATAGCCTTTGAAAAAAGGAAAAAGAGAGTTCCTGCGGATGTATTTAATAAACAAAGCACAAAAGTACCGTTTATTAAATTAGAAACCTATGAAATTGTACTATTTTAATGAAGAACGCTTTTTAAAGCTGAAAATGATTTGATTATTCAAGGAATTAGGTAATGTGGCTACCGTGATTCTCTTCTGATTTAGGCCCTCACCTACCAAACGATTTTTCAACACATAAGCATGTTCTTTAGCCACAACCAACCCTTTTTCAGACGCAACTTGCACTTGTACATCTACCTCTTTGAATTTATTCATACCTGAGGCAATTTGCTTAAATAAGTACGTTTTAGGAGAAGCCAACAACTCCGTTTTGTCACTAAAATCAAGCTCTGTACAGGTTAGATCTAAAGGTGTAACTAATGTAGAATCAGTCAAATACGTATGAAATGCCACTATCATAGATTCCTTAGGAACCTGAAAAGGCTTGCCCTCGGGCCAAACTAATGTTACCAAGGAATCATTGGAAACTTTTGCCGAATCAACAACCGCCTTTGTTAAACTATCATTTAATTTATTTAGACTATCGATTGGAATAATTTGATCTGTATCATCTTTCACCACCACCACTTCTGAGCTATCACTTCGAAAGGTAAAAAACAATCCCAACGACAATAAGGCAATTCCTGCAATAACCCCAGCGATTAACTTGTAATTACGGGAAGGACGATCATCCACAGCCACAAAAGGCTCGTCAAAAACAAAATTATCACCTTTTAAAACATCTCTTAGTACCAAAATATCGACTAAAGCTAGTTGGATTTTAGCGGGCGCTAAAGTATAAAAATCACTAGATGCTGGTAAATAATACTCTCCAAAAGACTTGTAATCCCGTAAAGCATCGTAATCAAACTCCTTAAGACGATAACCATATAAGGCATAACTCAAGGTTAGACCCTTAATAATAGTCGAACTTTTTGCGCCTAATTGCCCTCCTAATAAAGTGGCAACTGCACTTTTCTTATCAGGAAGTAAAATTCCCATCACTCCTTCGCCAAATCGATACATCAAATCATAATCTGGCATTCCTTTACCTGAGCTTACTAATTTAGCTACATCTTCCTCAGGCGCAGATTTAGCCAACATGAAATTATATAAGGCATTAAAACGAATTCTATTCCGAAATAATTTAAGTACACTACCCAACACCACCGCCTCAAACGCAGGAATCAACTCCAGTACTTTCTCTTGCTTCTCGGTACAAAGGTCCGCAAGACGCTTCGCAAAAAATGCTTTTTCTTCGGGTGTTGTTAATCTAAAAACCTGGCTCATATGGATTATTTCTAAAACAAAATTACCTTATTTTTTTTATTTGCTTACCTTTGTAAGATGAAAAAGGTGTTATTTATTGATAGAGATGGGACTTTGATTGAAGAACCCAAAATAGACCAGCAGGTTGATAGCTTTGAAAAGCTAGCCTTCTTGCCTGAGGTTATCTCTAATCTGAAAAAAATAAACTCCATCACTGACTACAAATTAGTGATGGTAACCAATCAGGATGGTTTAGGGACGGATTCTTTTCCAGAAGAAACGTTTTGGCCAGCACACCAGAAGATGTTAGATATATTCTCTTCAGAAGGAATTAACTTCGAACAAATTCTCATTGACCGCAGTTTTGCACATGAAAATAAACCGACACGTAAACCAGGCATTGGCTTACTAGGTGAATATTTCACGAAAGAGTATGATTTAGCGAATTCGTTTGTCATCGGTGATCGTTTAACTGATATTGAATTAGCAAAGAATTTAGGTTGCAAAGGTATCTTTATTGGAGATCTAGAAATCCCTACTGAATTACAATCCCATACGGCATTGCAATGCATGAATTGGAATGAGATTCACGAATTCTTTCTTGTACCTGCCAGACGTGTGCTACACGAGCGCAACACGCATGAGACAAAAATTGCCATTGATTTAAATTTAGATGGCAAAGGAATCGCTAAGAACGAAACAGGCTTAGGATTTTTCGATCATATGTTAGATCAAATTGCAAAACACGGAAACCTAGATTTAGCGGTTAAAGTGAATGGCGATTTACATATTGACGAGCACCATACCATTGAAGATACGGGTATTGCACTAGGTGAGGCATTTGCCTTAGCTTTAGGAAACAAGAAAGGTATAGAGCGTTATGGATTCTTATTGCCAATGGATGATTGCTTAGCTCAAGTCGCGATTGACTTCTCTGGCCGGAATTGGCTCGTATGGGAAGCTTCATTCAAACGCGAGATGATAGGCGAAATGCCTACAGAAATGTTCTCTCACTTCTTCAAATCATTCTCAGATGGCGCAAAATGTAATTTAAATATTCAAGCGACTGGAGAGAATGAACACCATAAGATAGAAGCTATTTTTAAGGCTTTCGCAAAAGCTATTAAAATAGCGGTTAATCGAGACAGAAAAAATTTAGATTCTTTACCTAGCACCAAAGGACTTCTTTAAAATTATTCGTAAATTTGAAATATTAAAAAATCATACAATGGGATATTCAGGAGCAGCATTTTTTATCATCTTATTCGCAATTTCAATTGTAGTAGGTGCTAAACTTCAAAAAATCTATCAAGAGAGAGGGAAATAATCCTCTCTCTTTTAGTTTAATTTCCCATCGTCAGCAAAACTGTAAAAGGTAGTTGAGCCTATGATGAGGTGATCCACCACATCAATATCAAATATCCTACCCGCATCCACTACCTGTTTAGTTAATTCAATGTCTGACCAACTAGGTCTCATTTGATCACTCGGATGATTATGCGCTAGTATTATAGAGGATGTTAGTCGTTCTAAAGCAGATTTGAATAACAAGCGTAAATCAACTGTAGTACCAGAAACCCCTCCTATACTTAATTTCTCCGCAAATACGACTGTAGAGGCTCGGTTCAAATGAAACACCCAAAATTCTTCTCGAATCAAATCCGATAAATACGGCTTTATCAGACTGTAGGCGTCCACAGAATTTCTAATAACCGATTTAGTACTGGATTCGAAAATCTGCCTTCTTCTACCTAATTCAAGAGCTGCCACTAATAGGGCAGCTTTAGCCGGACCTATTCCTTTTAATTTCTTAAAATCATATAAATTATAGCGAGCTAAAAGACACAAATCTCCTTCAATAGTATTCAGTATATGTTGTGCTAATTCTGCTGCGGAATGTTCTGCAAATCCAGAACCTATCAATATGGTCAAGATTTCAACCAACGACATTTCACTTGCTCCTGATCGAGCTAATTTTTCTCGAGGCATATCCTCTTTCCTGACAGTTTTCATTCAAGAAAGGTAGACCTTATAAACGAATAAACCCCTCTTGTGGAGGGGTTTATCACTATCTTGATTATCTAAAATTAAGCAGCTACTTTGTTCACTAACTTAGCTAATTTAGATTTTTGATTAGCAGCTTTATTCTTGTGGATAATGTTTTTCTTAGCCAATTTATCTAAAGAAGAAGAAACTTGCTTGAAAAGCTCTACCACAACAGACTTATCCGTAGTCAATCTCAATTTCTTGATCAATGTACGTGTAGACTTGTGTTGGTAACGATTACGTAAACGCTTTGCTTCGTTAGAACGGATACGCTTTAGTGCTGATTTATGATTTGCCATCTGTTAAATAAAATTCTCTTTTTACAAAATTGAATTGCAAAAGTACATAATATGAAATTAAATAACAAGAGTAACCTTAAAATTTATGTGTTATTGCTAAGCAGTTTGATGGCTCAGGCAAAAACAGGAAACATTTGGGGATTCTTTGGACATCGAAAAATAAACTTATTGGCCACGTACACATTACCCTTACCCTTACATTCATTCTACCGTAGACATCAGAAAGAAATTCAAGAGCTTTCCGTACTTCCTGATGCCAGACGCTACCTACTTGATGAAGAAGCTGCACGGCATTACATTGATTTAGACAAATATGACTTAAACCAAGTTAGTTTTACTAATTGGGCGCAAATGCTACGTAAAATACCTGAAGATTCGCTAAAAAAGCACGGTATCGTTCCCTGGCATATTCCTATTGTATACCAGCGATTAATTCAGGCATTTATTAAAAAAGATAGTTTGCAAATCATTAAATTATCGGCTGAACTAGGGCACTACGTCGCAGATGCACATGTTCCTTTGCACACTAGTTCAAATTATGATGGCCAAAAGACTGGGCAAGACGGACTGCATAGCTTCTGGGAATCAAGAATTCCTGAAATTCTAGGTAACCAGCTAGACCAATTTAGTGGACCAGCAAACTTCATCCCTGATGTACAGCAAAATGCTTGGGCCTGGGTGCTGGACTCACATAAGCAACTGCCTCTCCTATTTTCAATGGCTAAAAAAGTGAATTTTGAGTTAAAAGAAGGTGAAAAATATAGCTTCGTACAAAAAGGTCAAACTTTGGTCAAAACTCCAAGCCTTAAATTCAGCTTAGCTTATCACAAAGCTTTAAATGGACAGATCGAATCCAGATTTAAGGCAGCTGTTCAACACGTAGGAGATCTATGGTATTCGGCATGGTTAACAGCAGGACAACCATCTTTCGAATAAATTTTGCAATTTCGCAGAATGAATTCCACTCTATTTATACAATTAAAGCCGGGAAAAGATGCGCCGGTGAAACGTTTCCACCCTTGGGTATTTTCCGGAGCGATTGCAAAACAAAGTCCAAATCTTCAAGATGGAGACTGGGTTACTGTCTATTCCTCAAGAGATGAATTCTTAGGAACTGGTCACTACCACAATGGAAGTATTGCCGTAAAAATCATCTCATTCCAAGAAATTGAATTGAAGAGTACGTTTTGGGAAAAACGTATTCAAAATGCATGGGACCTACGTGCCCTTTTGCCTTTGGAAAAAACCAATGCCTTTCGCCTCATTCACGGGGAAGGTGATGGTTGTCCAGGTTTGATTATGGATTTGTATAAGGATGTGCTCGTATTTCAAGCCCATACGATCGGAATGCACCGCGATCGTGATGAAATTGTAGAAGCGATTAAAAAGGTATTAGGTAAAAAAATTAAAGCGATATATGATAAAAGTAGGGAGACATTGCCTACAGAATATGCACAAAAATGCACGAATGGCTATGTTTTTGGAGAAGTCGCTGTGCCCTACACAGTAAAAGAAAATGGAATCTCTTTCTCCATCAACTGGATTACCGGTCAAAAAACTGGCTTCTTTATCGATCAACGCGAAAATAGAGCCCTATTAGCAAAATATGCTAAAGGAAAATCCGTATTAAACACCTTCTGCTATTCAGGTGGATTTTCACTCTATGCTTTAGAAGCAGGCGCTGCATCAGTAATCTCCTTAGATGCCTCAGCTAAAGCGATCGACTTAGTCAATGCCAATATCGAATTGAACAAGATGCAAGACTTACAGCACGAGGCTATTGTAGGCGAGACCCTGCCCTATTTAAAAGCGAACGAAGATGAATTCGATATAATCGTATTAGACCCACCTGCATTCGCTAAATCTATGAACGCGAAACACAAGGCGCTTCAAGGCTACCAAAAGATCAATGAATTGGCTTTAAAGAAAATAAAGAAAAATGGTTTACTTTTCACCTATTCTTGCTCCCAAGTCATCACACGTGATTTGTTTTATAACATGCTTGTAGCCGCAGGAATCGCGGTAGGCAGAGAAATTCAAGTGATTCACCAGATGACACAATCACCTGATCATCCAATCAACCTATTCCACCCGGAGAGTAATTACTTAAAGGGCTTTGTCTTGAAAGTATTATAATTAAAAAAGGCAGCTCGAGAGCTGCCTTTTTTGATTAATTTACAAATCTGAATAGTCGATTCCAACGGATGATTTCCCAAAACTTCCAAGAGAACAAGGACTTATTCGCATCTAGTGACATCCAAACAAAGAACGCTTTTCCTACTATGTGATCTGAAGGAACGAAGCCCCAGAAACGCGAATCTGCCGAATTATGGCGATTATCTCCCATCATAAAATAGTAATCTTGCTTGAAAGTATAAGAAGTAATGGCCTTACCATCGATGGAAATTTGATATCCGTTAACGACTACATTCTTATTCCCTTCGTATTTCTGAATAGTCTCGCTGTATAAAGCCACATTCCCAGGTGTTAAAGCTACCGTTAATCCTTTCGCAGGCACTTTCAAAGGACCATAAAAATCACGATTCCATTTGTACAATGTCGTATCGTGAGGGAAAATATCAATAAAAGTTACACCTTTAGGATCTTTGAAAAAATTCTTATCAAACGTTTTATTGAAAGGCTGCGCTTGAATCTCCTCCATCATGGCCTTCGAAGTATTCAACTTATATCCCCAAAGAACACTTTGAGAATCTGGCTCTGCTAAGGGCAACCAATCAGCAGAATCATAACTCGCATCAGGCGAATTGCGAATGCCATAGGTCTCAAAGAATTTACCATCTAAAAACTCTTTCGTCTTCATAAATATAGGATGTTGCATCCTTTCCGGATTAACCATCGCCTTACCATTAACAATTACCTGTTGGTCACGCACTTCTAACACATCCCCCGGAGTCGCTACGCAACGTTTTACATAAAATGTCCGTAAGTCCACAGGAGCATCACCATCCTCCTCATAATTAGGAACGTTAAATACTACCGCATCGCCTTGCTTCACTGATGAGAAACCTGGAAGACGGTAAATAGGCAAATCTAACCAACGTAAATACGATGGAATATTTGTAAACCAAATCTTTTGGTGAGTCAAAGGCAATTGTAAAGGAGTCTTAGGAGTACGAACACCATAATGTAATTTGCTCACAAATAGAAAATCCCCTACCATCAAAGAACTCTCCATCGAAGGAGTAGGAATGGTATAGGCTTCGAATACAAAAAAGCGAATTAAAGTCGCTGCTACTACAGCAAATGCAACCGAATCTAACCACTCTCTGAAGGCTGACTTTTGTTTTTTAGGTGTTTCTTTCATCTTATTTTAACATATCGTCCATACCTAGGACTCCTTTTTTATCTTGAACCCACTCTGCTGCAATCACAGCGCCTAAGGCAAATCCCTCACGGCTAAAAGCCTCATGGGTAATTTCAATTTGATCTACTTTAGAAATATACTTTACGGTATGCGTCCCCGGAATAATAGACTCGCGTTGAGACCAAATAGCTACCTCATTCGCTGCCGGTATCTCATTATTCACCCACTTATCTTTG
>CANLVU010000041.1 GCA_947494535.1 Cytophagaceae bacterium | reverse complement strand
TAAACTGATGAATATTGGTGCGAGTATCTTTTTCATTGGTGTATTAAAAAAGGGTCATCTGAAATCTTTCAGATGACCCTTTAGTTAAGCTATACTATTTCAAATAAAGTACTGTGTTAGGAGCAAACTCAGCCCAAGTAGCTGTCCAGTCTGTATCCTTGAAAGCACCTACGTAATCCGTAGCTGTAGTACCAGTTAAAGTAGGTAAGTTCGTTCCGATTAATGATTCAGATTTACCCGCTGTTAACGTTAAAGTAGGACGAGCTGACCACAATGCAGTTGAAATACCTGTGTTTTCATGCGTAGTTAACACTTTGTTACCTGCGATTGCTTTAAACCAAACAGTAGGAGTTTCTGTTCCGATCAATATAGGAAGGCTAGCATTTGCTTTTCCTCTTTGTTCTTCATTTGCAACTGCAACACCTAAACCCCAAATATTAGAGTTTGTAGAGACAGTTGAGAAACCTGTACCTGCACCGTTTGCAGTTGAACTAGAAGGCCATCCTGGAGTTCCAGCGATAACCACATTTTTAACAACTAAGTCGCCCGCTAATGCATTTCCTTTTGCATCACCTGCTTGGCTATCAATGTATAGACCTGTAGGGTATCCTGTAATAAACGTGTTGTAGATTTTGATCTTGTTATTACGGCGTAATTGCGCACCATTTTGGAAGTTAAAGTCTACGAATGATGTAGCAGAACCTCTTGGTCCAACGATTGATACGTTAGCAAATACTGGAGCAGTAAATGGAGTCTTTGCCGTTCCTGAAGCATCATTATCAACCTCAAATCCGTTAGAACCAGAACCATCGGCTAAGTTACCATCACGGTATCCTAAAGCAAATTGAACCGTTCCTACATAACCAAAGTCAACATCAAAGTCATCATCTGTTCCTTTGTAGGCGATTAAATATTTCGCATTTACTGTACCACCGAACCACTCGAATGAATCATCTAAACCATAAGAAGCTTGAATGTATTCTAACGTTGTACCAGAACCGACAGAACCCATGGTTAATGTATTAATCTCTGCGTTAGGGATGATAGGTACACCAGCATACTCAATACGAACATATTTCAATGTACCAGAATTATCATCGTTCGTAGTTCCACCATGCCATCCTTTGTAAGCACCTTCTAATTCAATGCTAGCACCTTGGTTGTTTGCTGCTTTACCGCAAAGAACAACACCACCCCAGTCACCTGGATTACGTGCACCAACTGCTTGACCTGACGTAAATACGATAGGAGCAGCAGCCGTACCAATTGCGATCAACTTAGAACCACGGTGTACAACTAAAGTACCTTTCGTATCAATATCGCCGATAATAGTTGTTCCAGCCTCGATTGTTAAGGTACCCACTTTTGTGATTGTACCAGCAACTAACTCTTCACCTACGCGAACGAAACCTTTCAAACGGTAGATTTTATCTTTTGTCCAAGTTACATTCCCTTCGATAACTCCTTCTACATTAACAATAGCTTTAGGAGGGATAGCAGAAACCGTTACTGGAATAGCTACTAAAGAAGAAACTTGGTTTTTGTTATCTGTTACTTGAATAGTAAAGTTAACAGCAGTACCAGCCGTTCCATCAATTACGTAATCCTTGATGTACTCATACGTTTTTTCGCCAGCTAAAACTTTAGAATCAAAAGCAGCACCGTTCTTTAAAACTGTGATAGACTTAATACCTGCAGGCGCATTGATAGTTGCCTTCACTTGCACGGTTGCGCCGATAATACCCGCTAATGTTCCTGAAGAACTAACGGTAGGTAGAGGGAATACTTCCTCCTCTTTTTGACATCCTGACAATGTCACCGCGAATACGGCTAACACAGCGAATACCTTGAACATGTTTAATTGTAATCGTTTCATTTGAATTGATTGTTTAGTTTAAGTGTTAAATTATTAAAAGCTTATTTAGAAAATGGTGAAATGACGATACCTAAGGAAATCACACGACCAGGTGTAAATGACTGAATAATTTGATCAGAACCTTTATCAAAATTATTATCCCTATTTCCATCTTGAAGGATATAGTTATCTTGATTTAATAAGTCAGTAACACCACCTTTGATCATGATTGTTTTAGAAATTTCTTTCGAGAAGTTAAAATCTATTACATTACGAGGCATCTCATACCAATCTGGATAGGGAGCCGGGAAGTTATTACCTACTGCGAAGATACGCTTACCGATTACGTTGTAGTTAAAGTTCAATTGCAAACCGCGCTTCGCATCATTATAGTTTAATCCTGCGTTAATGATGAAAGGTGATTGACCTTGTAAAGGACGATCATCAGATTGAGTTGCAGCAATGGCTGGATCTAATTTAACTCGACTAAAAATATAGGTGGCATTAAAGACTAAACTAGTCTTTCCTAAAAAAGTGGTAGGTGCATTTGCCGATAAATTCTTACGAATTTCCGCCTCGAAACCTGCCGAATAAGCTGATTGTGCATTTGCAAAATTCAAGATGGGGTTAGAACCTGATTCGAAAACAACCTCAATTGGATTCGTAAAGTTTTTGTAGAAGGCAGCAATGCTGAATAATTCAGATGGTGTTGGATAATTTTCAAAACGTAAATCAAAGTTTTGGATATCCGCATTTTTTAGATTTGGATTACCTGAGATTGAACGGTTGTTCACAAAATCATAGAAAGAGAAAGGTGCTAACTCACGAAACTCAGGACGGTTCAATGTCTGACCGTAAGCTAAACGTAGTAACGTTTTCTCTGTAAAGTTGTAGGTAAAATTAACTGATGGCAATAAATCCAAACGAGAATTGTCGTATTTGATCACCTTACCTAATTGATCAAATGAATTTAATTTCTGTGCATTTTGCTCTCCTCTTAAACCAGCAATAACATTAAACTTCTTTCCTAAGGCGAAGTTCGCTGAAACATACGCTGCGATTAAGTTATTGGTCGCCTTGTAGGAGTCATTCGGATTTGTTTGCTCGTCAATTCTGATACCCGTTGTGGTATTAAAGTTTTGCGGGTTAAATAATTGATCGATAGGCTGAGAAGTTTGAAAACTAGGAATTGATTTCACATAACCTAAGTTTCTTGCGCCAAAGTTTCTGGTTTTATCTTCATAAAATAAACCCGTTTTCAATTCTAATTCATTACCAGAATCCTTTGCCCCCACCGGAATTTTCTTCACGATATTCAAGGCTGCCGTTTGCGCATTTTCGTTTAAATTAATAAAGGTTCTACCCAAAACAGCCGTTTGGCCTGCTCCATTGGGAATCAATAAACTTGAATTTGATCCATCTACATTATAACGGAAACGCTTGTAGTCTGGTTGGTTACGGAAAGCTGAGTTAAATCCAGCCATCCAGTCTAATTTCAAGGTACCCTCTTGGAATTCGTGACGACCCGTTAACTGACCCGTGTAGATACCGCGGAATACTTGGTCAAAAGAACGAATATCCCAAATGGACCCATTATCAAAACCAAAACGCTTTATGTATTGTGTATTAGCTAATTGGTTATATAAATTCTTGAATTCAATTACTGATCCATTTGCGAAACGAGCAGACCAATTGTGCGCAATACCTACCCTTAGTCCATTACTAAATTGTGTATCTTTAAACTCAAATGTCTTTTCAGCCTTAGACGATGAATATAGATAATCATTACGTACCATATCAAACGTGGTCCGAGAATTCGAATAGTTAATAGCAGTAATGTTACCGATTTTCGTCTCACCTAAATTGAACTTGAATCCGCCAGATAAGGAAGCACGCATATCTGGAAGCGCAGAAGATTTATCGGCAACCCAAATATTTTTCAACGATGCTCCTGCCACATCACGAGCAGAACCAGGTAGGTTAATCAATTCCGTTCTTGAACCTGGGAAAAATTTAGGCAAATCAAAGTAGCCTTGATCAAAACCTGTCCAAGCTAGGTTCGAGTTTTGGGTAGCATAGAAATCTGCTCCTGTGGTTCCCTCTCTATATGAACTAGAAATATCTAAAGTTAGGTAGTTATTTTCTGGAATCGACTTCGTGAAGATCTTCACCACACCACCAGCGAATTCACCTGGAATTTCAGCTGAAGGTGATTTGAATACTAAGATGCGGTCGATTTGACCTGCTGGAATGATATCGAATGAGAATGAACGCACATCTGTTTCCATCGAAGGAGCGAAAGCGTTATTCAATTGAACTGTGTTGTAACGCTCGTTTAGTCCACGGATGTTAATGAAACGCTCGCCGAAGATGGTAACACCCGGAACACGCTTCACCACCTCTGCCGCTGTACGGTCTAAGGTTTTCGTGATTTGTGCGGCTGAAATACCACTGACAACTAATTGAGCAGCTTTGATTTCTGAAATAACTGAAACCTCCGTATTGGTTAAACGTTGTGCTACTACTTTTACTTCCGCTAAAGTAGAGCTTGCCTCTTTGATGTCTAGGTTCAGTTCCGTGACTTGACCTGCTTCTACTTTAACTCCTTCGTAAATTTTGGAATCGTAACCTACATACGAGATCTTCAGAGAATAAGATCCTGCTGGAAGCTTTGCAATAGAGAAAAACCCGTTAATATCTGTTGCTGCGCCTTTATTAATGCCTTGCACTAAGATGGTTGCTCCGATAATGTCTTCTTTCGTTTTTGCGTCTTTAATAGTTCCACGAAGGGTTCCTTCTTGCGCAATAGCCGCTGATGACAGCGAAATGAATAAAATGATGAGATTGGTGTACTTGTAAATTAATTTCATAAAATGGGATACTGGTGATTTTGAATAGACAAAAGTATCCCCTCTTGTGAAGGACTCGATTAAGCCAATGTTAGGCTTTTGTTAAGGGAATGTTAAATGCTTTAGTCGTTTCTTAACAATTCCATAACATTGCGATTTTTCAATGAAAATTTCACTTTTTAGGGTCATTTTATAGTACAATTTCAAGTTTTTGCATTTTTTATAGAAGAACTTTCTTAGAAAAGTTAAAATTAACATGGATTTAATTGGGGGGTAATGTGAAAGGACTAGTTTTGGGACAACAAACGGAAATATTTCCGCCTAAGTTTTTTAATATCAACATTATGAAAAAGTACGTGGTAGCTGCCTTATTATTCGCAGCCAATTTGTCTGTCGTTTCTGCCGCTAATGGAGCAGAATTATCTCTTCCCGTGAACATCGAATCTGTAGGTAAATTAAAATATATGGTCTCAGCAAAAGCGGGAGCCACCGTCGTGATCTACGATGGAGAAAATAACGAGATTCACAAGGAAGGAATCGCAACGCAAAAATTATTCAATTTGGCGGGATTGGCTGATGGAAACTACCGCATGGTGGTATTTGATATCAAAAAAAATGTGATCACAGCTAAGTCGTTTAAGATCAAAACTGAAGTGAAGCGCGATATCGTCGCGATGAACTAATCCCCATTTTGAAAGATTGTGCGTAAAAGGGCGAACAGATAGTTCGTCCTTTTACTTTTAGAGTATCTGATTGAATTCGATGATCTCGCCGCTCGGCCCCTTCACATTAAAAAAACGCGTGCCATTTTTCCAAAAGGCCAATAACGTAGGTTCCTTTTCGATAATGTCAAATCCTGCGTGTTTTAACGCTTCGAACGCGTAATCCACGTCTTCCACGTCGATCGCAAAATGGTCGATGTGACCGACTTTGCGTTGTTTGATTTCGGCTAATTGCTTTTCGGGCATTTGGTATAACTCCACGATTACCTCCTGGTTTTTCATCATCACACAGGTCCCATACCCTCCATCAAATTCAAAAGGCGATTCCATCACATTCTCGAAACCAAGGCGTTCGTAAAAGGGAATGGAGATTTCCATGTTATGCACGGGGATCCCGATGTGTTGGATTTTATGGATAAAGTCGATTTTCATAGTTTTTGGATTTGATGCAATTTAAAACTTTTTGAAAAATTAACACTGTTAAGTATATTTACGCTGTAATTACAAAACTATGAGCATAGTCGCCAGAAAAGAGAAACAGAAGCAGGAAATCCGGTCCTTGATCCTAGAGGAATCGATGAAATTATTCGTGGAAGAAGGCTTTAATAAAGTATCCGTTCGCAAGATCGCCGAACGCGTACAATATAGCCCCACGACACTCTACCTCTATTTCAAGGACAAAAACGAGATCTTGTTTTATTGCTGTGAGTCAGGATTTAAGAAAATGCTTGAGCATAATATTACGCTCGGTCTGATCAGCGATCCCATTGAACGCTTGCACCAGATGGGCGTGAATTACTTGAATTTTGGCCTAGAATATCCGGAATATTATGATTTAATGTTCATTCAGGAGGCCCCCATGTCTGCTTTAATCGACATGGGTGCGGGCTGGTCGAGTGGCGATCAGGCGCTGGAGGCCTTGAAAATGATCGTGCAAGATGCGATGGACAAAGGTTTATTAGTACCTGCTAAAGTAGAAACGGTGGCGATGGCGGTTTGGAGCATGGTGCACGGCCTGGTTTCTCTCGCGATTCGCCAGCGATTAGACAAATTAGTACCAGCGGAGGACGTGGAAAAGACGATGCACGAGTCCCTAGATTGGTTATTGAAAACGATGAAAAAAGCCTAACATGAAATATTTATTTTTACTATTTGCACTGCCTCTTTTAGGGCAAAAGTCCGTCCTCGACGAATATGTTGCCACGGCCTTTCAACAAAACATTACACTGCAACAAAAATCCATCCAGGTGGAAAAGGCGATGATCGCCTTGAAAACAGCACAAAGCCTCTACCAACCGAGCGTCGCCTTCCAAGGCGGCTACCAAAGTGGTGAAGGAGGTCGTAGCATCGCTTTCCCCGTGGGTGATTTATTGAATCCGGTGTATTCAACGTTAAATGCGCTGACGAAAAGCGCCGTATTCCCTCAGATTAAAAACGTGGAAACGAATTTCTTTCCACGCGACTTCTACGATGTAAAAGTGCAAACCACCATGCCCTTATATAACAAGGACATCAGCTACAACAAGCAAATTCAAGAGCAATCCCTTAGCCTTCAACGGGACGATGTAACCCTTTACAAGCGGGAATTAGTGAAGCAAATAAAGACGGCTTACTATAACTATCTGCTCAGTTTAGGTTTAGTGAAAGTCTACGAAAACAGCCTCAATCTAGCATTAGAGGGCAAGAAGGTGAACGAAAAGCTTTTGGCCAATGGCAAAGGATTGCCCGCTTATCTATTGCGTTCAGACAGTGAAATCGCCGCCATTCAAGCACAAATCGCGGATGCGTTGAAGCAAAACCAGGCAGCACAATATTATTTCAATTTCTTGTTGAACCGGGAATTGCGTTCTGAAATCCGCATCGATTTCGAGGTTGAGAAAGCGGTGGCTGGGGTCTACTCTGTCGCGCCCGGCGTTCGAGAGGAATTATCCTTGCTTTCAAAGTCGATCAACTTGCAAGAGACAGTTTTGAAGATGAACGAGTCCTTTTACTTGCCTAAATTAAATGGTTTCGTGAATCTAGGTTCTCAGTCTACCATTTATGACATCAATACAAAAAGTGCATATTATTTTCTAGGTCTGCAGATGGACATTCCGATTTTTTCCGGAAAGCGTAACCTATACAAGGTAAAGCAATCGCAACTAGACATCGCCTCCGCGAAAAATGCGCTAGATCTGAGTACGAAACAATTCAATATGGCGACAGAAATCGCTCAGAAAAACATACAATCATCCCTGATCAGCTTTCAGGCCTCCACGAAATCCTACGAGGCGGCCTCCGCTTATTTACGCCTCATCGAAAAGGGTTATAAAGAAGGCGTGAGCACGTATTTAGAAACGGTGGACGCCAGAAATCAATGGATGAACGCCCAAATCAACTACCAATTAAAACAATTCAACGTATTAATCGCCGCTGCCGCTTACGAGCGCGAAGCTGCTAGCTATCCTTTATAATGAAAAAGATCTGCCTACTTATTTCCCTTATCACGGTATTTTCCGCTTGCTCTTCGAAGAAGAAGGAAGTGGCCACCACAGCCAGCGACGTGATCCCGGTTTCGGTGATTTCCTTGCAGCAAGAATCCATCACTCGCCCCATCCAGGCTTCTGGCGTCTTCACGACCGAAGACGAGACCTATTTAGGTTTCAAAATAGGCGGTGTGGTTCAACATGTTTTTGTCAAAGAAGGCGATGCCGTGAAAGCGGGCCAATTACTCGCTAGCCTAAACCTGACCGAAATCAAGGCGCAGGTGCAGCAAGCACAAATCATGCTCGAAAAAGCACAACGCGATCATGCGAGAGCGAAGAACTTGTACCGCGATAGCGTGGCGACACTAGAGCAATACCAAAACGCAAAAACCGGCCTCGAAATCGCGCAGCAGGCCTATAATGCGGGTGCGTTTAACCAGAGCTATGCCGAAATCAGAGCCGTGAAATCGGGTTTTGTTTTGAAGAAATTAGCGAACGATGGCCAGGTCGTGGGTCCCGGAACGCCGGTCGTTTTAATGAATGGCGCGAACAAGGGTAATTGGGTGTTGAAGGTAGGTTTAAGTGATCGCGATTGGGCGGCGACGCAGGCGGGAGATCCGGCGGAAATTACGCTGGATGCGGCTGAAGGGAAGACTTTTAACGCTTCTGTTTTAGCGAAATCTGAGGGAGTGGATCCGGTGACGGGGACACTTTGGGTGAGTTTGCGCATCAGTGGGGCGCCGACAGCGCAGCTGGCGGCGGGGCTTTTTGGGAAAGCAAAAATTCGTCCGCGGAAACAGATTAAATCCTGGGTGATTCCGTATGACGCGATTCTGGATGGAAATGCGACAGAGGGATATGTGTTCATCACGAAAGATGGGAAAACGGCGGAGAAAGTGAAGATCCAAATCTCGAGTATTGACCATGGGAAAGTATTTGTTTCAGGCGGTTTGGAAGACGCAAAATCACTCATCACCAGCGGAAATGCCTATTTAGACGCCGGTTCAGCCATTAAAATCGTCCGCTAATTATGAAGATAGCTAACTACGCGGTAAAGAATTACCAATTTACGCTCACGATGTTTTTGATGGTCGTGGTCGTGGGGATTGTCACGATTATGACGATGCCCCGGGCAGAGGATCCGGATATGAATGCCCCTCAATTCCCCATTATCGCTGTTTATCCGGGTACAAGTCCGGACGATATGGAGGAATTGGTGGTGAAGCCGGTCGAGAAAAGATTGTACGAACTGGAGAATGTGCGCAAGATCAATACGACAATCAGTGATGGTTTAGCCGTGTTCGCGGTGTATTACAAATATGGTGTGGTGGTAGACGAGAAATACTCAGAAATCGTCCGCGAATTAAACAGCATCAAAGGGGATTTGCCTAAAGAGGTGATAAAACTAGAGGCTCAAAAGGCTACTCCATCCGGCACAAACGTGTTGCAGATGGCGCTGATTTCGAACAATGCGTCTTTGGACCAATTAAAAATCACCGCCGAACGCTTACAAGAAGATTTAGAGAAGGTGACTTCCCTAAAGAAAGTAACGATCTCCGGTTTGCCAGAATCGCAGGTGAAGATCGATTTGAACATCGAAAAGATGGCGCAGATGCAGGTGTCGCCTGATCGTGTTTTACAGGCTATCCAAAGTGAAATTGCGAATATCCCCGGCGGAAGTATCGTGGAGAACACGAAGTCCTTTAATATCCTGACGTCCGGCAATTACCAGAACATCGAGGAGATCAAAAATACCATCGTATTCTCGTATCAAGGGAAAAACGTGCTTTTAACGGATGTGGCCAAAGTCTATTTCGACTACGCCCCCGAAAACCACATCACGCGCTTGAACCAGAACCGCTGCTTGTTCATCTCTGCCGCCCAAAAATCCGGCGAAAATATCGCTAAAACTCAAGCTGCTTACGAGCCGGTGATCGCCCAATTCAAAAAGACGCTACCTAAAAACATAGACTTAGTCGTGAATTTCGACCAAGCCGAAAACGTCAACACCCGACTTAGCGGCCTATTAAAAGACTTTATCATTGCCATTTTGTTAGTGGCCTTAACTTTATTGCCCCTCGGTTTACGTGCGGCTTCCATCGTGATGATTTCGATTCCGCTTTCCCTAGCAATCGGAATTATCCTATTAAATATCATGGGCTACAGCCTCAACCAATTGAGTATTGTGGGTTTAGTGGTGGCATTGGGTCTTTTAGTGGATGACAGCATCGTGGTGGTGGAGAATATTGAGCGGTGGATGCGCGAGGGACATAGCCGTTTGGACGCGACTTTAAAGGCGACGAATCAGATCGGTATGGCGGTTTTGGGTTGCACAGTGACCTTAATTATCGCCTTTTTGCCCTTAGTATTTTTGCCGGAAGCCTCAGGAGAATTCATCCGCAGTCTTCCGATGGCGGTGATCTTCTGTATCGTCGCTTCCTTAGTCGTGTCGCTGACGGTGGTTCCGTTTTTATCGAGCCGCGTCTTGAAATCGCACCAGGGAAATCCGGAGGGAAATCTATTTATGCGTTTGTTGAAAAAGCTGATCTCGGGCTCTTATTCACGTTTGTTAGATTGGGCCATCCAACGCCCTAAAATGACATTATTGATTGCCCTAGTAATTTTCGTCGCTTCTTTACAGCTATTCCCAGTAGTAGGTTTCAGCCTTTTCCCGGCGTCTGAAAAGCCGCAATTCATGGTCAATATTTTCAGCCCCTTGCAGTCGAATTTGGCCTACACCGATTCAGTTTCCAAACTAATCGAAAGCGATTTACGCAAGCTGCCAGAGGTAAAATATGTCTCTGCAAACGTGGGCAAAGGAAATCCGCGCATCTATTATAACGCGATTCCCTTAAATGACAGAACTGATTATGGAAATTTGTTTGTGCAATTGCAGGATGACCTGGCGGCGGACGAGAAAATCAACCTGATTGAGAAATTGCGTACAAAGTACACGAACTATCCTGCTGCGACTATCGAGGTGAAAAACTTCGAGCAAGGCCCGCCGGTGGTGGCACCCATAGAGGTACGTATTTTAGGAGATAATGTTGACACTTTACGTCAAATCGCCAGCCGCGTCGAAACGATGCTGAAAGAAACCAAGGGAACGATTTATGTCAAAAACCCGCTGAAGAACCTAAAATCGGACATTAAATTCGACATCGACAAGGAGAAAGCGAGTATGTTGGGCATTCCGACGGTCAGCATCGACCGGATGATTCGCTTAGTGGTGGCTGGTTTTGATCTAGGCAAAATGACAGACAAAGAAGGTAAGGAATATGCCATCGTCGTTTCTAAACCGCATCCGAAACACCCGAGCCTGGAGGTTTTCGATAATCTATATGTAAATAATGTGCAAGGAACGGCCATTCCATTAAGTCAAGTGGCAACTACTAGGCTGCAGACCTCTCCGGTAAGCATCAGCCACTTAAACAAGAATCGTTTGGTTTCTGTGAGTTCATTCGTGGAGAAAGGATTTTTGAACAATGAGGTGATTGCGGAGACCGAAAAGAACCTCGAAAAAATGGCGCTTCCGGCTGGATATCACTTTGAGATGGGTGGGGAAGTGGAGAGCGCGAACGAGAGTTTTAGCGGATTTGGAACGATCATTTTGGTGACTATTTTCTTCTTTGTCGCCGTATTAATTCTCGAGTTTGGGACTTTCAAAAGTACCTTGATTGTGCTTTCGGTTATTCCTCTGGGCATCGTGGGAGCACTTTTAGCGCTCTGGTTTACGGGAACGCCGCTTTCCTTTGTGGCGACAGTAGGACTCATAGCACTCGCAGGAATCGAGGTAAAAAATACGATCTTGTTGGTTGATTTTACCAACCAGCTAAGGGCAGAAGGAATGCCGATGGAGCAGGCCATCCGCGAGGCCGGCGAAGTGCGTTTCTTACCGATTATCTTAACAACTTTGACGGCAATTGGTGGCCTAATTCCCATCGCCATCTCTACGAATCCCCTTATTTCCCCGCTTGCGATCGTGATGATCGGTGGACTGATTAGTTCCACCCTCCTATCCCGCATCGTGACACCGGTGGTCTACAAACTAATCCCACCAAGGATATGACTTTGAGCACAATTTTACTCCTTCCGCAACTGATTATCGGTTCGTATACGTCCAAAGGAAACCCCGGCATCGAGGTGTTCAATTGGGATGCGAAGACAGGTAAGGCTTCCAAAAGCTATACATTGAACTCCCCTGCAGCATCCTATCAGGCTATCTCAGGTGAATACTTATTCTCTGTTTCGGAAGAGGGCGACGGCAAGGCGAGCGTATCCTCTTTTCAGATGCGCGATGGGAAATACGAGGCCATCAATACGGAATTTAGCCGTGGCGATCATCCTTGTTTCGTTTTATTCCGCGAGAAATCTCAAACGGTATATACCGCGAACTATTCGGGCGGAAGTGTGAGCATTTTCCAAACGGCAAATGGGAGACTCAAACCTTTAGCCCAATACATCGCTTACCAAGGTTCCAGCACAAACAAAGAACGCCAAAACAGCTCCCACGCCCACATGGTCGCCCTTTCACCAGACCAGAACACCCTTTTCGTGACAGATTTAGGTTCGGATAAGATCTATGCGCACGCTATTTTAGGGGATGGTCGACTCGCGGAGGGTCGCACAGAAAACGCCCTCACCCCCGGCAACGGCCCACGTCACATTCGCTTCAATGCGAAAGGCGACCGCGCTTATTTGTTGAATGAATTGAGTTCAGATGTGGATGTGTTTGCCGTAAAAGGTTCGCAATTAGAAAAGATTCAAAGCATCCCGGCAGATACATCAGCCGCTCGCGTGAAGGGTTCCGCGGACATCCATCTTTCCCCAAATGGCAAGTGGTTATTAGCCTCTAACAGAATCTCGAGTAATCAAGTAGTCGTTTTTAAGGTCGAAACAGATGGAAAATTAACCCGCGTATTTCACCAAAACGTGGCCAAAATTCCCCGTAACTTCAGCTTCGATCCTTCGGGTAAATTTGTGTTAGTAGCGAGCCAAGAAGAGGATCGCGTGCAGGTGTTTCATTTCGACGACAAAACCGGAATGCTTAAAGACAGTCACCAAGATATTTTAGTCAAATCCCCCGTTAGCTTGCTAATTCGCTAATCGCTTTAACTAACACATCGAGTTCTTTCAAAGTCGTGAAGACATTGGGTGTAATTCTGCAACCATGGATGTTTCCTCCGTCAATGGCCACAGTGAAAATCTTGTATTCTTTCATCAAGCGCTCCGCTAGAACCGAAGGCTTGATTCCCTCAATTCCCACATTGGCAATCGCGCAAGACTTAGTCGGGTCCGCTGGATGGTGCAATCGAACGCGAGGTAGCGGGCGAACTTTCGTGGTCCAGTAATTTTGCAAATAGCGCAGGCGTTTTTCCTTACGTGCAGGGCCCAGTTTTTCGTAGAAATCGATGGCGTCGTCTACCGCTAAATCTGTATGAACCGGAATCGTTCCCAAATGATTTAGGTGGGCTATATCAGTAATAGGCACTCCTTCATCCGCAATCAAAGGCCAGATTTGTGGAATCTTTTCTTTTCGTACATGCAAAATTCCGACGCCCAAAGGCACCGCGAGCCACTTGTGCAAACTCGCTCCATAGTAGTCGCAGTTCAGGTCTGAAATTTTGAATTCAAATTGTGCGACAGCATGAGCTCCGTCTACCATCACTTCCACTCCGCGGGCATGGGCCATGTCGCAGATTTGGCGGACAGGATTGATTTGGCCAGTAATGTTCACCATATGACACACCATAATCAACTTCGTCTTTTCCGTGATGGCATTCGCATACAAATCAACGATTTCCTGATCTGAAGTAGGATTTATAGGCAAGGATATGACTTTCAAAACGATTCCATGACGACGTGCCACCTGCTTAAACATATCTTGCATCGCACCATAATCTTGCATCGCAAAAATGGCCTCATCCCCCGCTTTCCAAGGGAAACCGGCAATAATCGTATCTAAGGATTCCGTTGTATTTCGCGTTAAAACGAGCGTGTCTTCTGGGCAACCCACCAGGCGAGCAACACGCGCTGCGATTCGATTCTTATTCTCAAACTGCACCGTCCTCATGTAATATGCGCCTTGAGCGTTTACTTTACGGATATGTCTAAAGTATTTTTCCAAAGTCGCCTCCGGAGTAATATTATAATAACCGCTTTCTAGGTTAATGAAGTCTGAACTCAGCTTATATCCTCCTCGAATTCCCTCCCAAAAATCTTCGTCTGAAGCAAGTGACTCAAGAGTTTGAGTTTTGGCATATGAATACCAAGGAGCCGAAGCCCCTAAAAATGTGCAGGCTTTTAGGAAGGTGCGTTTGTTCATGACAGAAAATTAACAAAAAAATCACATTTTGCCCTTGAATAATGAAGAATGTCATTAAATTTGTTTTCGGCCTCATTTTAGGCGAATACCTAGAACATTTTAACAAAAAATACCATGATGAAAAGAAGAGATGCCATCTCTCAAATCGCCCTGTTATTAGGGGGTGCTTTCACAGCTCCTACGCTAATGGCTATGGATGTGAGAAACGGCAATAGCTCCATCGCTGCCTCAGATTTCAGCTTATCTGATGCGCAACGCAAAATCGTCTCAGCCGTTGCTGAACATATCATTCCAAGAACGTCTACACCAGGCGCAATCGATACAGGTGTTCCTTCCTTCATCGAAATGATGTTACAAGATTGTTACAAAAAACCAGAACAATACAGCTTCCTAAAAGGGACTAATGACTTACTTAAGGCTGATTTCTTAGGACAAACAGCGGCAGGTCAGGTAGCCATGTTAAAATTGTTAGAATTAAACACGAAAGATTTAATGAAGAACTTTTCTCAGAAGAAAATCAAAGTGGGTGATAACATTGACAAGGACACATTAGAAGGCGCTAATGGCGTTCCATTCTGGAGATTAATGAAAGAACTAACCTTGTTAGGATACTACACTTCCGAAAAAGGAGCTCAAGCGTCCTTTGTTTACGAGCCAACACCTGGCAAGTATGAGTTGATTACGGATATGAAGCCGACTCAAAAATCTTTCATGTATTAATCTGATAAATTTAGAAGACAATGAATCTTAATATAGATGCAATAAAAGGCCAAACATTTGACGCAATCGTCATCGGATCAGGTATCTCCGGAGGTTGGGCTGCAAAAGAATTAACAGAAAAAGGCTTAAAAGTAGCTGTTTTAGAGCGTGGTCGTGAGATCAAGCACATCGAAGGCTACGAAACAGCCATGAAAAATCCATGGGAATTCAATCACCGTGGTCGTCCTACCACCATGGCTGCCGAAGAATATTGGGCAAACATGCGTACAGGCTATACCGCAAACGAAGAAACTCGTCACATGTTTGAGAACGATTCTCAAAATCCTTATATCGAGAAAAAAGGTGGATTCGACTGGATTCGTGCCTACCATACGGGAGGTAAATCCTTATTATGGGGTCGCCAAACGTATCGTTGGAACCGCGAGGATTTCTTAGCGAACGAAAAAGAGGGAATCGGTACTCCTTGGGCTATCGGCTATGATGATTTAGCTCCTTGGTATTCTTATGTAGAGAAATTTGCAGGTATCTCCGGTCAAGCAGAAGGTTTAGACGTATTACCAGATAGTGAATTCCTACCAGCGATGCAGATGACTGCACCAGAGGTTCACTTTAAGAATGCTGTAAATAAGAAATTAGGTCGTCCAGTGACCTTGGGTCGTGTGGCTCACTTAACTCAGCCTACGAAACAACAATTAGACTTAGGTCGTTCTTCTTGTAACTACCGCAATAAGTGTAGCCGCGGCTGTCCATACGGTGCTTACTTCTCGTCACTTTCGGCGACCTTGCCCGCAGCGATGCGCACAAATCGTTTAACCATGATTCACAATGCTATTGCAGCAGAGATCATTTACGATGAGGCTACTCAAAAAGCAAAAGGTGTTCGCGTGATCGACCAAATCACAAAAGAGTCTAAAGAATATTTTGCGAAAATCATCTTCG
>CANLVU010000040.1 GCA_947494535.1 Cytophagaceae bacterium | reverse complement strand
GTAGTCGTAGAAAACCTAGCCATCAAACAATCGCTCTACGAAAAAGTAGAGAAGTTCCGCACACCGGGCACCTTAGTAACCTCGAATACATCGGGAATTCCGATTCATTTGATGTCAGAAGGTAGAAGTGAAGATTTCCAAAAACATTTTTGCGGAACCCACTTCTTCAACCCTCCTCGCTACCTGCGTTTATTCGAAGTGATTCCAGGTCCTAAAACGGATGCTGCCATCATCGAATTCCTGTTAAGCTACGGCGAAACTCAATTAGGCAAAACAGCTGTTCTATGCAAAGACACTCCGGCCTTTATCGCAAACCGCATCGGTGTTTATTCGATGATGCAGACGATGAAAGTCGTGGAGGAATTAGGCTTAACGGTGGAGCAAGTCGATAAATTGACTTCTAAAGTCGTAGGTCGTCCTAAATCTGGTACGTTCCGTCTTTCGGATGTGGTCGGTTTAGACACCACGGTTCACGTGGCGAACAATTTAAAGGCCTCACTCGTAAACGACGAAAGCAAAGAAATTTTCAACCTACCGGTGATGTTACAGCGTTTGATGGAAAACAAATGGCTGGGCGATAAAACGGGTCAAGGATTTTATAAGAAGACCAAAGACGAAAAAGGCAAAACGGTCATCCTGAGCCTGGATCTGAAAACGTTTGAGTACCGCGCGGCAGAACGCGTAAACTTTGAAACATTAGATCGCTCGAAGGCGATTGATAACCTAGCCGATCGCTTCGCGCTTTTATTAGCGGGAAAAGATTTAGCGGGTGAGTTCTACCGCAAAACTATCCTCGATGGTTTCCGATACGCTTCAAACCGTATTCCAGAAATCGCTGATGATTTAGTCAAAATTGACCAAGCCATCTGCGCGGGTTTTGGCTGGGAGATGGGAGTATTCGAAACCTGGGACGCTATCGGTGTCGTAAACGGTATCGAATTAATGAAAGTAGAAGGTCTTGCACCGGCAGCTTGGGTAACCGAGATGGTGGCCGCAGGAAATACCACTTTCTACAAAGTCGAAGGTGGAAAACGCCTTTTCTACGATATCGCGACGAAGAAATACCAAGCGATTGCAGGAGCAGAGAAGCAAATCAATTTGCAGATCTTAAAGCCTACGAAGACGGTTTCGTCAAATGACGATATGCATATCGTAGATTTAGGCGATGGCATTTTAGGTTTAGAATTCCACTCAAAAATGAACACGATGGGCCAAGGGGTGCTGGAAGGCATTCAAGAGGCTATCGCGACGGCGGAAAAAGATTTCCAAGGTTTGGTGATCGGAAACGAGTCGAACGAGGCATTCTCAGCGGGTGCGAATCTAGGGATGTTGTTTATGTTCGCGATGGAGCAGAAATTCGACGACATCAATACGATGATTGCGACATTCCAAGAAACGATGATGCGCGTGCGCTATTCGGGCATTCCGGTAGTCGTGGCGCCACATACCTTAGCTTTAGGCGGTGGTTGCGAGATCAACTTACACGCGGACAAGATTGTCGCTCATGCAGAATTATACATGGGTTTAGTCGAAGTGGGAGTCGGTTTGATTCCTGCGGGTGGCGGAACGAAAGAAATGGCGCTGCGCATGGGAGATGCTCGTCGCTCAGGCGATGTGGAGTTGAATCGTTTGCAAGAAGCCTTTATGAATATCGCAACGGCGCGCGTGAGTACTTCGGCGCACGAGGCGAGAGAGATGAATTATTTACGCGCTCAGGATCGCATTGTGCTGAATCGCAACCAGGTGATATCGGAGGCGAAAAGAGAGGCTTTGGCCTTAGCAGACGCAGGATATGTCCAAAAAGCGAGACGCAACGATGTCTGGGTAGAGGGAAAACAAGGTTTGGCCCTATTCAAAGCAGGCATACAAGGCATGTTAATGGGACGTTACGTCTCAGAACACGATGCCTTAATTGCGAATAAATTAGCCTACGCGATATGCGGTGGCGATTTAGACGCTCCGCAAGTCGTGAGCGAAACGTATTTACTCGACCTAGAAAGAGAGGCTTTCCTTTCACTCTGTGGCGAGAAAAAGACCATGGACAGAATCCAAAGTTTATTAGGTGGCGGTAAACCACTCAGAAATTAAATCGTACGAAGATGAATGCATATATCATAGCAGGTTACCGCACAGCAGTTGCAAAAGCCAAAAGAGGAGGTTTCAGAACGATGCGTCCAGATGATTTAGCGGCGGAAGTCATTAAACATTTGATGAAGCAAGTGCCTAATTTAGATCCGGCACGTGTCGACGATTTGATCGTAGGCAACGCCATTCCCGAAGCCGAGCAAGGGATGCAAATGGCGCGCTACATTTCCCTTTTATCACTACCTAAAAACGTTCCTGGCTTCATTATCAACCGCTACTGCGGTTCTGGTTTAGAAGCGATTGCTTTGGCCTCCGCTAAAGTAGCTTCTGGCATGGCCGATTGCGTGATTGCAGGAGGAACTGAATCGATGACGATGTTACCGATGATGGGCCATAAAACGGTCTTGAACTACGGAATCGCGAACGAACATCCCGATTACTATATCGGAATGGGTCTCACAGCAGAAGAAGTAAGCAAGAAATACAACGTGACCCGCGACGAGCAAGATGCGTTCTCTTTTGCTTCTCATATGAAAGCATTGGAGGCACAAAAAGCCGGAAAATTCACGTCACAAATCGTTCCAGTAGAAGTAACGGAGAATTATTTCGATGCCAAATCAGGTAAGAAACAAACCCGCAGTTGGACCGTATCTGAAGACGAAGGACCACGCGCGGACACGACGATCGAAGCCTTAGGTAAGTTAAGACCGGCATTCGCGATGGGCGGAACAGTTACCGCGGGTAATGCGTCCCAAACATCCGATGGAGCGGCTTTCGTTTTAGTCGTTTCTGAGAAACTTGTTAAAGAGTTACACTTAGAACCCATCGCTCGTATGGTTTCCTACGCAACAGCGGGTGTGGAACCTAGTTTGATGGGAATTGGTCCGGTAGAGGCTATTCCGATTGCTTTGAAAAAAGCCGGATTAACGCTGAAGGATATTCAACAAATTGAATTGAACGAGGCATTTGCGGCGCAGTCTTTGGCAGTCATGAAGACTCTTGATATTGATCCTAACATCGTGAACGTAAACGGTGGAGCCATTGCTCTAGGACATCCACTGGGCTGTTCTGGCGCTAAATTATCGATCCAATTATTCAACGAAATGCGACTTCGCAACCAAAAATACGGTATGGTCACAGCCTGCGTAGGTGGTGGACAAGGGGTAGCAGGTATTTACGAATTACTATGACCCCACAAGAGTATATTGATTTAGAATCTGAGTTTGGGGCACATAATTACCATCCATTGCCGGTCGTTCTTGAACGCGGTGAGGGAGTGCATGTCTTCGACGTAACGGGAAAGAAGTACCTGGATTTTTTATCTGCCTATAGCGCAGTGAATCAAGGGCATTGCCACCCGCGTTTAGTCAAAGCCATTTCTGATCAGGCATCACGTTTAACACTCAGTTCCCGTGCCTTTCACACGAATCTTTTAGGTTCGACGGAGAAGAAATTAGCGGAGAAATTTGGCTACCAAAAAGTCTTGTTAATGAATACGGGCGTGGAAGCGGGAGAATCTGCCATCAAATTAGCCCGCAAATGGGCTTATGAGGTGAAGGGTGTTCCGCCGAATCAAGCGGAAATAATTTTTGCGGAAGGGAATTTTTGGGGTAGAACGATAGCGGCAGTGTCCTCTTCAAATGACCCGTCGTCGTATCATAACTTCGGACCTTTTGTTCCGGGTTTCAGCCGAATTCCTTACAATGACCTAAAGGCATTAGAAGAAAAATTACAAAACCCTCACGTGGCAGCCTTTATGGTGGAACCTATTCAGGGAGAAGCCGGAGTAGTTATTCCGTCGCCGGGCTATTTGAAAAAAGCGGCAGCTTTATGCAAAAAACACCGTGTCCTTTTCATTGCGGATGAGATCCAAACCGGTTTAGGACGCACCGGTGCCTGGTTAGCTTGTCACCACGAACTGGTTCAACCAGATATCTTGTTGTTAGGCAAAGCCCTTTCGGGTGGTTTTATGCCAGTCTCAGCAGTGCTCTGCAATGATGAGATCATGCTAACCATTAAACCAGGCGAACACGGTTCAACCTATGGGGGAAATCCATTAGCCTGCGCAGTCGCGACCGTAGCCATCGATATCATCGAAGACGAAGATTTAGTCGAAAATGCCAAGGTACGTGGATTGCAGCTATTGACCTTCCTAGAAAGTTTGCGAGATAAAACCGCCTTGATTAAGTCCGTTAGAGGAAAAGGGCTTCTTTGTGCCATCGAAATAGACACCGATGAAGATAGCAAGGTGGCCTGGGAAATTTGTTTAGACCTGATGAAAAAGGGCTTACTCGCGAAACCGACACACGGCAATAAAATCCGTTTAGCTCCTCCCCTCACCATCACCGGTTCTGAGATGGAACAAGCTTGCAGTATAATCGATAAAGCTTTTCTGGGGTATTAATCTAGACCAGTGCGTTCATCGGGCTTCCGTGCCCAATGAACCAAACTGGCTGTATGTTTGACATGATACTATCTGTTCATGGACACCAAGAACTCTTCGTTGTTCCTCGTTCCTTTCATTTGCTGTTGCAAGAATTCCATCGCCTCTACCGAGTTCATGTCGGACATGTGCTTGCGCAAGATCCAAACACGTTGTAGAACCGCTGGATCCATCAATAGATCCTCACGACGCGTTCCGGAAGCCGTCACATCGATTGATGGATAGATTCTTCTGTTCGCTAGCTTGCGATCTAATTGTAATTCCATGTTACCTGTTCCTTTGAATTCCTCAAAGATTACTTCGTCCATCTTCGATCCTGTTTCGATCAAAGCTGTTGCGATGATGGTTAAAGATCCGCCATTTTCGACGTTACGGGCCGCTCCGAAGAAACGTTTCGGTTTGTGTAGCGCATTCGCATCCACACCACCTGATAAAATCTTACCGGATGATGGAACTACGGTATTGTAGGCACGTGCAAGACGCGTGATCGAATCTAATAGGATAACGACATCGTGGCCGCATTCCACCATTCTTTTGGCCTTCTCTAAAACCAGGTTAGCCACTTTTACGTGACGCTCCGCTTGCTCATCGAAGGTAGATGAAATAACTTCCGCGCGTACCGAACGCTGCATATCCGTTACCTCCTCAGGACGCTCATCGATCAATAAAATGATCAAATACACCTCCGGATGGTTGCGGGAAATCGCATTTGCGATGTCTTTCAATAAAACTGTTTTACCTGTTTTAGGCTGGGCAACGATCATACCCCTTTGGCCCTTACCGATCGGCGCAAACAAGTCCAATATACGCGTCGAATAATTATCAGGCGTAGAAGATAGGTTCAGCTTTTCCTCTGGGAACAAAGGCGTTAAATATTCGAAGTTGATCCGGTCGCGAATCTCATCCGTCGTCTTACCGTTCACGGACTCAACTTTCAATAAGGCAAAATACTTCTCCCCTTCTTTCGGTGGACGAATCTTTCCTAAAATCGTGTCTCCCGTCTTCAAACCAAACATTTTGATTTGCGAAGGCGACACATAAATATCATCTGGAGACGCTAAATAATTGTAATCAGACGAACGCATAAATCCGTATCCGCCCTCTTGCATAATCTCTAAAACCCCTTCATTTTCTATCAAACCATCCAATTCTTTGATGACCTGGTTGTAATTAGAACGGTGTTTATTGTGGTGGTGCACCGGTGCCGGCGCCTCCTCCTTAGGTAATTTATCTACATCGACAGGCGCATCCGTAGGAGAAACCTCGTCTTTTGTGTTTTCTGTGCTGGTGATGAAGGAAGTATCTACGATGAATTCTTCTGGAGCCGCCACTTCTTTGTATTCAATAGGAGCCTCTGCTTCAGCTTTGGTTTCCATTGGTAACAAAGGGGCTTCTTCGTCGCTCTTCTTAATTCGTTGACGCTTAGGACGTTCGTTTGATGATGATTCTTCTTGTACTTTTTTACTTCTTTTGATAGGCTTATCTTCCATAAAGGGGGAATGATTAATTAAGATTGACAACAGACATCTCTGTCAGAATGTGTGCCAAATGAGAAAATTTAGGGACGTTTACTCGTTGAATTGTCAGAATCGACATGCAATACTACGGTATTAGCGGTGAATTGTCAAGGTTTTATGCCAAAATTTGGGCTTGAAAATCAATTAATTGATAAAATACACGTCCACAGCGATTATTTCGTAGTTTTGCAGCACAAGAATTTATGGAAAACATTCAGCAGCAGCTTATTGACCTTTTGGAATCCCGTCGTAAAGAGGGCTTATTGAGGCAATTATCCGTGCTGGATGACCGAACCGATTTCTGTTCGAACGATTACCTCGGTTTAGCATCGGATCCTGTGCTCGCCGCGTCCATCGCGCGCGATTTTGAGGCTTTGCCTGCTGCTTTTCGGAAAAATGGTTCCACTGGCTCTCGTCTTATTTCTGGACATTCAGCACTAATCGAGCAATTCGAACAGGAATGCGCCGCCTTTCACGGATCTGAAGCTGCCTTACTTTTTAGCTCTGGATATGATGCGAACATCGGTTTAATCTCTTCTTTACCACAAGAGGGCGATGTCATCTTCTGCGATAAGTTATTACACGCTAGTTTAATTGATGGTTTACGTCTTTCCAAAGCCGAACGTCGCATCTTCAAACATAATAACCTGGACGATTTAGTTCATTTACTCGATCAATACCCAGCCGAAACCCGCAAGTGGATCGTCGTGGAATCGGTTTATTCGATGGATGGCGATATAGCTCCATTGCGCACCTTAGTAGAATTAAAAAACAAATACCAAGCCGAACTGATCGTAGATGAGGCGCATTCGGGAGGAATTTACGGTCCTGCAGGACAAGGCTTAGTGTATGAACTGGGCCTTTGCGAGGACATTTTTGCTCGATTAATCACGTTCGGGAAAGCCTGGGGCAATGCGGGAGCGGTGGTACTAGGGTCATCAGCCCTCAAAGAATACCTCGTGAACTTCGCTAGACCCTTCATCTATTCCACAGCCCCTACACCAGCTCACGTTTCAGCGCTTTTAAGCACTTTGCACTATTTGCCATCCCAAAACGAAGCCAGAAAAAAGCTGCAAGAAAACATCGCTTTCTTCCGCGAAAACTGCCATTCTGATGCTTGGGGAGTTAGCCAAACCGCTATACAAACTTTCTTTGTCACCGGAAATGAAGCCGTAAGAGCGAAAGCAGCCTCCGCCAGCGAATTCGCGATCAAGCCCATCGTTTTCCCCACGGTTGCGAAAAGCAAAGAGCGCATTCGCATTACGCTCAGCGCAAAGCATACGACAGAACAACTAAAATCACTAATAAAAACACTCGAATGAAACAATTTATCGTCGCCGGAATCGGCACCGAAATTGGGAAAACTGTTGTTTCTGCTGTATTAACAGCCGGATTAAAAGCGGAATATTGGAAGCCCGTTCAATCGGGGGATATAGCCACAGGGGATGCCTATTGGATCCGAAATTGGGTACCATCAGCCACCATACACCCGTCTACTTACGCTTTAACGCAACCTTTGTCACCGCACAGCGCCGCTGAAATCGATGGCATTACGATCACCCTGGAGAGTTTTAAAATCCCTACAGACCAGACCTTAATCGTTGAATTAGCTGGTGGAATCATGGTGCCATTGAATGATTACCAGACGAATTTAGACCTCATCAAACACCTGAATTTGCCTGTTATTTTAGTAAGCAAAAACTATTTAGGCAGCATTAATCATACCATTTTAAGTTACGAGCAATTAAAACAACAGGGAGTTCCAATGGCCGGAATCGTGTTCAATGGCCCAGAAAATCCGTCAGGCGAAAAGTTTATTTTGAACCATACGGGTTTGCCCCTTATTTTACGTGTAAATACAGAATCAGAAATCAATGAAGCGGTTATCGCTTCCTATGCCGATAAAATAAATGTCTAATTCAAATTTGTCTTCTCGAGATGCGGCGGTCATTTGGCACCCTTTTACACAGCATCAAATCGAACCTGCTTCGATTCCGATTGCAAGTGGAAAAGGCGCACATTTGTTTGACACAGACGGCAAAAAATACATTGATGCGATTTCATCCTGGTGGGTGAATACGCACGGGCATGGGCATCCCTATTTAGCCCAAAAAGTGTACGAACAAGCCCTCCAGCTCGAACAAGTCATCTTCGCGGGCTTTACCCACGAACCGGCTGTTCGACTTTCGGAACGCTTGTTAAGTCACTTACCGGCTAATTTTGAACGGGTTTTCTTCTCGGATAATGGTTCCACTGCGGTAGAGGTGGCCATTAAAATGGCCTTGCAATTCTTCCATAATCAGGGAAATACACAGCGTCGAAAAATCATAGCCTTTGCGAATGCTTACCACGGGGATACTTTTGGGGCGATGAGTTTAGGGGCACCTAGCTCCTTCAATGATCCTTTTCAGGACATGCTTTTCGAGGTCGAATTCCTTCCAAGTCCTCATGACACTGAAGCCTGCCTCGCAGCCATGTCAGCTGTAAATGCAGACGAATATGCCGCCTTTATCTTTGAGCCCTTAATTCAAGGCGCAGGTGGAATGAAAATGTACGAAGCCTCTACCTTAGATGCGTTGATTCAAATCGCGCACGAAAAAGGGATGTTCTGTATTGCAGATGAGATTATGACCGGATTCGGTCGTACAGGGAAGTGGTTTGCCATGGATTATTTGGCCCAAAAACCGGACATTGTCTGTTTCTCCAAAGGTCTCACGGGAGGCATGATGGCCATGGGTTTGACCCTGTGCAGCGAGAAAATTTTTCAATCATTCCTATCAGATGACCGCCGAAAGATGATGTTCCACTCTCATTCCTTCACGGCAAATCCATTAGCCTGCGCTGCGGCTAACGCCAGTATGGATTTAATGGAAAAAGAAGAAACCTGGACATCTATTGCGCGAGTGGAATCACGTCATCGTGCTTTCGCTGCAACGCTGGAAAATCATTCCATCCTAAAAAATGTGCGAATTCATGGCACCATTCTCGCCATGGAGGTGGAAACGGGGGAAACAGATGGCTATTTACACTCCATCAGAGATGATATATACCGCTATTTCTTGGAGCAAGGCATTCTGATGCGCCCTTTGGGAAATACCATATACATCCTCGCCCCCTATTGTATCGAAGACGAGGATCTAGCGTACATCTACGAGAAAATTACGGCTTTTGCGCAGGGATTAATTTAGTCGACTGCCAAGAAACCATTTGCCAACGCTTGTCTGCGTACACAAACACATCAGTGAAACGTAAACGAATAGTCGTTTGTGCGCCATCCGCTGCTTGCTGTAAAATCGAAACAATCCCGGTATTAACTCCCGTCTTTCCATACACGCGATGTTGCAATTCTTCAGGTGTGATTGTTACATAACTTGATTTTCCAGAGGCAATCGAAGCAATATAGGATTCTTTATTGTCTTGTACTCCGCTCGAATGGAAATACACTAAATCCTTGTGCAAAACGGCTTGTAATCCAGGTACATCTTTCGCCACCATTACTTTAAAACGGTTTAATTCCGCTTCTTTCAGCGATTCTTCGCTTTGGGCAAAACCTACCAGCGGTGCCAACAGCATAATTAAAATCAATAATTTTTTCATTTTAGTTTTCTTTTAAAACGCTTTCGCGCCGTTTATTTACTCAAAATTAAATCAGCCGCCTTCTCCGCAATCATTACCACCGCTGCATTCGTATTTCCTGAAATCACATCCGGCATGATCGACGCATCAGCCACACGTAATCCTTGCAAACCTTTTACACGTAAAGTCAAAGGATCACAAACCGCCTCCGCATCCGTTCCCATCTTGCAGGTTCCTACCGGATGGTAAACGCATTCAGTCGCCTGTTCCATATGCTGTTGCATTAATTCCTCAGTCCATTCACCTGCTGGATAATTTAATTCTGAACCTTTTCTCAGTCCATCAAATGCGGAAGATAAGACGATTTCCCGAGCGATACGCATTCCCCTTTTCAAGGTCTCCCGGTCTTCAGCGGCTGATAAATAGCGCGGATCGATCACTGGAGCCTCGTTATAATCAGCCGACCGAAGGCTTACCGTTCCACGACTTTTGGGCTTTAATAAGGTAGGCAAGATGGTAAAGCCATCGCTCAACGGCATTTTACTGTAATCGTACATATCAGCTGACCAGGCAGAAGAGAAATGAAACTGCAAGTCCGGCACATCGGATTTATTGACTGAATCAAAAAACGCTGCCGCTTCTAAAGGACTGGAAGACAACGGGCCTTTTTTATGCAAGATATAATCCACATAGTTCTTCACGCCCAAAGCCACATTATACGACTGTCCCTTCGTACTAGCTTGCGCATTCATATTGACAAATAAATGGTCAGACAGGTTCTTACCCACCCCTTTTAAGTCCACGCGAGAGTCGATTCCGTGTGCGCGCAATGCGGCAGCATCCCCTATGCCCGATAATTGCAAGATTTGTGGACTTTGGAATGCCCCAGCAGATAAAATTACTTCGGAAGCTTCAAATTCAATGGGCTTTTTCGAACCCACTTTATAGCCTTTTAGGCCGGTCACCTTTTCTCCTAGCATAACCAAAGACGCTACCTGAAAAGAGGTTTGGATATGTAAATTTTTACGAGAAAGCGCAGGCTGAATAAAAGCCTTGGCACCAGACGCCCTTTCTCCATCTTGGATATTGAACTGAAATAAGCCTGCTCCAACTTGTTTGGCCCCATTAAAATCTGGATTTGCGGGAATCCCCACCGTGGAGCAGGCTTCGATAAAAGCATCACCAAAAATCGTCAAATGACGGTTCTTCGCTACCCGATGCAAGCCCCCACCACCGTGGAATTCATTCTGAAAATCTTCGTTATCCTCTGACTTCTTGAAATAAGGCAAAACATCCTGATAGGACCATCCTGCACATCCCCAAGCCGCCCAAGCGTCATAATCCGCTTTATTTCCTCTGATATAAGCCATGCAATTAATCGCAGAACTTCCACCTACGGTTTTACCACGTGGTTGATATAAGCGACGACCCCCTAAATACGGCTGCGGTTCCGTGAAAAAATTCCAGTTCAAATAGGTGTGATTCAACAAGGAATAAGCAGAAGGCATACTGATGCGAGGATCTCTAAAATCTCCCCCCGCCTCAATCAATAGCACTTGGTTCAATGGGTTTTCTGATAAACGGTGCGCTAAAACGCAACCCGCCGTACCGGCCCCCACGATGATGTAATCAAATTTCATAGTCTGGTAACAATTATCTCTTTGAATATCCCTATTTTTGGGCAATAAATAACAAAACGTGAGCAATTTTTCTGTCTACTTTTTACTAGGCCTCGAGCATATTTTAAACTGGGCGGCTTTAGATCACTTGATTTTTATTCTTTCCTTGACTTGCGTTTACGTTTATACGGATTATAAAAAAATTCTTTGGCTGGTGACTGCCTTTACGCTGGGGCATTCGATTACTCTAGCGCTTGCGACCTTGCAAGTGATTCAAGTAAATGTCGATTGGGTAGAATTTTTGATTCCTTGCACCATTCTTCTTTCCGCTATTTCGAATCTGACTAAAATGAAGAAAAAGTACAAATATGTCGTGGTGTCGGTATTTGGCTTGATTCACGGTCTAGGTTTTTCAAATTATTTGCAAAGTTTATTAGGTGCAGAAAGCTCTCTTTTTACCCCACTTTTAGCCTTCAACATCGGTTTAGAATTAGGCCAAATCACGGTCGTCTCTTTAATTGTTGCCTCCTCGATTATTTCCTTTCACGTATTTCATTGGAAACAAAAACCTTATATTAAGGTAATCTCGGGCATCGTCATAGGGCTAGTTTTACCCATGATCATCGAACGTTGGCCATAAAAAAGCCCCGAATTTCTTCGAGGCCCTTTTCGTAAATATAATTAATTTTAGAAGTCTTCACTTAAGGAGAAAGACATCGAATCCTTGTCAGACATGACACCTGATTTTTGGTATTCAGCCACACGCTTCTCGAAGAAGTTTGTTTTTCCTTGTAAAGAGATCATTTCCATAAAGTCAAATGGATTCGTTGCATTGTAATGCTTCTTGCAACCTAAAGAAACCAACAAACGGTCTGCCACGAAGTCAATATATTGACACATCATTTCAGCATTCATACCGATCAATGAAACCGGTAAAGCCACTGTTACGAATTCTTTTTCAATCTCTACCGCATCTAAGATGATTTCATAAATACGCTCTTGAGGTAATTGATTCTTGATGTGATCTGAATACAATAAACACGCAAAATCACAGTGTAATCCTTCGTCACGCGAGATCAATTCATTCGAGAACGAAAGTCCTGGCATTAAACCACGTTTCTTCAACCAGAAAATAGAGCAGAATGAACCTGAGAAGAAAATGCCCTCCACCGCAGCGAAAGAAATTAAACGCTCTACGAAATTATCTGACTCGATCCACTTCAAAGCCCAGTCCGCTTTTTTCTTCACGCAATCGATTGTCTCGATGGCACGTAAAAGATGGTCCTTTTCTTTAGGATCATTAATGTACGTATCGATTAAAAGGGAATAGGTTTCTGAGTGAATGTTCTCCATCATAATTTGGAAACCATAGAAACATTTTGCCTCTGCATATTGTACTTCTTTCAAGAAGTTATTTGCTAAATTTTCATTAACGATACCATCCGAAGCAGCAAAGAATGCCAAAACGTGTGAGACGAAGTGACGTTCGCCATCGTTCATCTTTTTCCAGTCCGCTAAATCTTGAGATAAATCGATCTCTTCAGCTGTCCAGAAAGACGCTTCCGCCTTCTTATAAAATTGCCAAATATCATCGTGCTTAATCGGAAAAAGCACAAAACGGTTGGGATCCTCAACCAATAAGGGTTCTACTGCTATCGTTGACATAAAAATTTAAATTGAACTCGAAATTAAGAAATTCTACCTGATATACAAGACTCTCAAAGGGCTAAAATTGTTTTAAATTTTAAAAGAAAAATCCGCCAATTTGGACAACGAGTGCTGAGCCATAGGGAGAGCGTCCTGGGGAATAATTTAGGTCGTACATCACCGAGAAATTAATGCCAATTTTAGAGCCCAATCCTACACCCACTAAGACCGGATTAGAATAATTTATACCGGTATTGTCAGATAAATTGGAATAGTTTTCCATTTGACCCGTTAAATAGCCTTGGCCTATAAATTGATTAAGCGCGGGTACTTGCTGGCGAAAAAAGATTCTTTGGCCTAATAAATTACTAGATAAGGAACCTAATGAACCAAAATCAGCCCAATAATATTGATAAGTTAATCCTACACCTACTATCGAGTTATTCGTTAAAGAATATCCTACCATAGGTGAAATTCCAATACTGGTCGGGTTTCCAAAGCTTAGGCCACTTACACCCCCTCCAAAATTTAACCTTTGTCGAAAAGGTAATTCTCTCACATCTATTTCAGCATCTAAATCTCCCTCGGCGCCCTCCTCTTTGATGACAACCGGTTCTTGCGCTAAGGCATCAGAAACTCCCACGAAAGTCAGGAGCGAAAAGAATAAAAGTAGTTTTTTCATTTGGCTTAAATTGATTACCAAAATTAAAGGATATTTTTGTAAAATGAATACCCCGCAGTCTAAGCATAACATCGAAAATTGTGATCCGAAAACGCATATCATCATTAAAGGTGCGCGTGTACACAATTTGAAAGGGGTGGATGTGGCGATTCCGCGCAACCAGTTAGTTGTTATTACGGGTTTGTCGGGATCTGGTAAGTCTTCCTTAGCCTTTGATACCTTATTTGCTGAGGGCCAAAGAATGTACGTCGAAAGCCTTAACAGTTATGCCCGTCAATTCTTAGGCCGCATGGAAAAGCCAGCCGTTGATTATATCAAAGGCGTTTCGCCAGCCATCGCGATCGAACAAAAGGTCAATACAAAGAACCCTCGATCCACAGTAGGCACCACCACAGAGATTTACGATTATTTAAAATTGCTTTTTGCCCGCATCGGACGCACTATTTCTCCCGTTTCCGGACAGGAAGTGCGCAAAGATTCTGTTTCCCATATCGTAGATTTTATCGCGAAAGAAGACGGCAAGAAAGTACTTATTTTAGCACCATTAATACACAATATAGAGCGTAGCCTAGAAAACGAATGTCAATTACTCATCCAAAAAGGCTATTCCCGTTTAAAATTCCAAGACGAAATTGTTGCCTTAGAGGAATTAGTGGAGGATCCTGCACATTTACAAAAATTAGCAAAAAAACCGTCTGAAATCGCGATTTTGATCGACCGCTTAGTATCTAAAAAAGACGATGAAGAGACTCAATTCCGCGTAGGTGATTCCGTTCAAACAGCCTATTTCGAAGGAGATGGTGTTTGCTGGATCGAAATAGAAGGCCGAAAGCGAGATGTATTTTCGAATAAATTTGAACTAGATGGGATGGTTTTTGAGGAGCCTAGCTTAAATCTATTCTCCTTTAATAATCCCTATGGTGCTTGCAAAAATTGCGAGGGCTATGGCAAAGTGCTGGGTTTAGATCCCGATTTAGTTTTTCCAGATCACGATCTATCCATTTATGAAGGCGCGATTGCACCTTGGCGAAGCGAACGTATGAGCGAGTGGTTAAGTCCACTGTTGCGAAATGGAATACAATTTGACTTCCCCATTCACCGCCCTTATAAAGACCTTTCAACATCAGAAAAAAAACTCTTATGGACTGGCAATAAATATTTCGCGGGTCTGACGCACTTTTTTGACCACTTAGAGAAAGAAACGTATAAAATCCAATACCGCGTGATGTTATCGCGTTACCGTGGTAAAACGAATTGCCCGGAATGCCAGGGTTCACGCTTGCGGATGGATGCTAGCTATGTAAAAATAGAAGGCACCTCGCTTGTTGATCTGGTGCTTTGGCCCCTATCGAAAACCAAGGCCTTTTTCGAAAACTTGCAGCTGAACGAACACGACCAAAAAGTGTCAAAACGGATTTTGATCGAGATCAATAACCGCCTCGAATACATGGATCGTGTGGGTTTAGGGTATTTGACCTTAAACCGCCTTAGTTCTACCCTCTCTGGAGGCGAATTTCAACGCATCAAATTAGCGACTTCTTTAGGTAGTGCCTTAGTGGGTTCCATGTATATTTTAGATGAACCGAGCATCGGTTTGCACCCTCGAGATACTGAACGCTTAATCTCGGTATTAGAGATGTTGAAAAACATGGGAAACACAGTCATCGTGGTAGAACATGAGGAGGAAGTGATGCGGGCTGCGGACCAAATCATCGACATCGGCCCAGAGGCTGGTCGTCACGGAGGAAATTTAATCTTCCAAGGGAATTTAAAAGAGGCTTTGGCAGATAAAACAACCGACAGTCATACCCTACGTTTTCTAACAGGTGAAGATTGCATCGAGGTTCCTTATTTTAGACGTAAAGCATTAGCCCAGATCGAGATAACGGGCGCCTCTGAAAATAATTTAAAGAACGTAGACGTCGCGATTCCTCTGGGCATCATGACCGTCGTGACGGGTGTCAGTGGTTCTGGTAAATCCACTTTGATTCGCAAAATTTTATATCCGGCGATGCTTCGCTTGCTGCAACAAGGCACCGAAGAGACCGGCCGTTTCCGCGAAATTAAAGGAAGTACGAACAAAATTGCGAGCATCGAAATGGTCGATCAACAGCCGATCGGAAAATCGTCTCGCTCGAATCCCGTGACTTATATTAAGGCCTATGATGCTATTAGAGCCTTGTATTCCGAATTACCCGTGGCAAAAACTCGTGGTTACAAACCTGCTCACTTCTCCTTCAACGTAGAAGGCGGGCGATGTGAGGTATGTCAAGGCGAGGGAGAAATTACCATCGAAATGCAGTTCATGGCAGATATCAAACTGCCTTGCGAATCGTGTGGTGGTTCTAGATTTAAGCAGGAAATTTTGGACGTCAAATTCCAGGATAAAAATATATCAGAAATTTTAGACTTGACCGTCGAAGAGGCGGTGGAGTTCTTTAGCGAAAAACAACCGCGGATTGCCGATAAGATTGACCCGCTTTTGCAAGTGGGCCTCGGTTATATCAAATTAGGGCAATCATCCAGCTCCCTTTCTGGTGGGGAAGCGCAACGCGTGAAACTGGCTAGCTTTTTAGGCAAAGGGAATCCGAACAAAGGTCGGACGCTCTTTATTTTCGACGAACCTACCACCGGTCTACACTTCCACGACATCAAAAAGCTGTTAAAGGCGATGAATGATCTAGTAGAACAAGGAGATTCCGTGGTCATCATCGAGCACAACATGGAAGTCATTAAATGTGCTGATCACATCATTGATTTAGGACCCGAAGGTGGTGAAAATGGGGGCTATATCTGTTTCCAAGGCACTCCCGAAGAGATGAAAGGCCTGAAAAACAACCCAACTGCTCATTATTTAAGCCAAAAACTCTAATTTCGTACATGTCCACGTTCGCTAACCTCACTCAGCTCGCAGAAAGAATCCAGTCCATCACGGCCGGACTTCACCTGGCGATTCCTGAATTAATCATAGCTGGAACGATTCTTTTTAGCCTATTTATTGAGTTATTTTTACACGGAAAGACGGAAAGATTCAGTACCTCTTGGCGCTACTTTACCTGCCAAATTCCACTTCTTTTAGCCCTATCCCTCAGTTTCCAACGCACTGAATTAGGATTAACGGGATCATTTGCGTCAGGTTTATTTGAAGCGAATTTAGGTTCGGATGCGATCAATACCTTGATTTTAGCGATCGGATTCCTACTCATTTTGATGAACCAAATCCACAAGAAATCACTCACCTTCGAAGAACTGACCGGATTTCTATCCATTTTACTTGGTGCTTTGTTAAGCAGCATGAGCTCGAATGCACTAAGCCTATTCTTATCCATCGAATTTATGTCGATGGGAACCTATGTGTTAGTTAGCCTCCGAAAAGAGTCCTCTCGGGCCAGTTTGCCTTATGTTTTATTCGGT
>CANLVU010000039.1 GCA_947494535.1 Cytophagaceae bacterium | reverse complement strand
CGCTCTCCATCCCAATAACCTGAATTAGAACCAGTCCCTAAAATACACGCAATCCCAGCCTCTTTTCCACAAAGAGATCTAGCCGCAGCGATAAGGTCGTTCTGTATTTCAAGTGAACAGTTACTAGGGAAAAAAGGTCGAAAGGCGGCCGCAATGACCTCACTTTGCGCCTCACCCGTTACTCCGGTGCCGTAATAATAGATAGCTTGGATGGGAAGACCCGTAAATCCGCCTAATACGGCCGTCTGCGCCGCTGTAATCTCTTCGTTTGTTTGATAGTAAGGATTAATTCCCGCACTGCTAAAGCTTTCATAAGGGGATAAAGGATCCTTTATAAGTCTCCAGGCTGTTTTAGTCGAACCACTTTCAACGATTAATATCATAATTAAGCAAGGATTCCAATGGGGGTGAATTTCTCAAAGACTTTCTCAGAATGCGGCGCATCAGCTAGTTCAGGGGTCAAATCTTGGCCCGCCCAATGCTCATAATGCTTTCCATTTTTCCATAATTTGGAATGGGTCATGTCGTAAATGAGACCCTGAAAAGCCACCCAAATCTCAGGTTTATCTTGCCCATTTCGAAGGGCTAATTGTCCACGTGTGTAGGTCTTCATATTTTTTACGAAGCTAAATAAAAAGAGGCAAACCCGCTTTTTTTTCAGAAAGATTTTTAAATTTACACTCTAAATTAAATCACTATGAAAAATTTCATTTTCTCATTCTGTGCTATTGCTGTTATGGCATGCAGTGGAGCGGGCTCGGATCCTGCACCTACACCTGTACCACCAACCCCTACGGTTGATGTGGCTACATTAGTTAAGAAGGTTTGGACGGCTAGTTCCGCTCAATGGGATGGGGTTACTAAATATGATAAAACAAGTACTTCTAATGTCGTACAGGGTTATTCTCAGTTTAAATTAGATCTTTCCTCTGCAAGTTCGGTTACTTTAACTGAATTTGATGGGAAAATTTTTACAGGCACTTATTCCGTTGCAACAGATGGTAAAAGCTTGACGCTTAATGGACTTACGAGCTCGGCAGGAGCTCCTACAGGAACGGGCGGAATAATAACCTATTCAATTTTAGCAACACCTACTTCGACAACCCTAAGCTTGCAGCAAACAGCTGCCTACGTAAAGGCAAGTAGTGCCATTGTAAAGCTTGCATTAGTAAATTAATACGATTTAAAAAATTGAAAGCCGTCCTCGTGGCGGCTTTTTGTGTTATATATGGAAAAGAGAACTGAAATTGGAGAAATTGGTGAATTTGGATTAATTGATCACCTAGCCTTACAATTGACAGAAAAACAAGACTGGACTGAACTTGGTATCGGTGATGATACGGCTGTTTTAGATCCTAAAGGAAATAAGGTTGTTACTACGACCGAATTATTAATTGAAGGAGTTCATTTTGACTTAGCCTATACGCCATTGCAGCATTTGGGGTTTAAGGTAGTTTCAGTGGTTTTGTCTGATATTGCTGCCATGAATGCGATTCCTACACAAATTCTGATTGGATTAGGATTATCTAATCGCTTTTCTGTAGAATCCGTAGATGCTCTTTATGAAGGAATTCGCTTAGCCTGCGAAGAATACAAAGTAGATGTGGTAGGAGGGGATACCACTTCAAGTCCTCAAGGCCTGATCATCTCCATGACGGCAATGGGAGTGGTAGAAGCGGATAAATTAGTAAAGCGAGGAACAGCAAAAGCAAATGATGTACTTTGTGTTTCAGGGGATCTAGGCGCTGCCTTGATGGGTTTGCATTCATTAGAAAGAGAAAAACAAGTGTTTTTATCTAATCCAGAAATGCAACCAGAATTAGAAGGCAAAAGTTATGTCGTTTTACGTCAGCTTAAACCGATGGCACGCTTTGATATCATTCATGAATTAAGAGAATTAGGAGTGGTACCCACTTCGATGATCGATTGTTCAGATGGATTAGCTTCTGAGATTATTCATTTATGTAACGCATCGGGATTAGGCGCTCGCATTTTTGAAAAAAATATTCCAATCGATGATGAGACGTATCTTTCAGCAACTGAATTTAATGTAAGTCCTTTAACGGCTGCCTTGAATGGGGGAGAGGATTATGAATTACTATTTACGGTCTCTCAAGAAGATTTTCCTAAAGTGGAGAAGATTGCGGACGTTACTGCTATTGGATACATGACTAATATCAAGAATGAACGCGTAATGGTAATGAAATCGGACGCAATAGTCGATTTAACGGCACCAGGGTTCGGTAAGTCTTAGTCCGTTCGTCGACAAAATTTGCCGTTTAATAAGTTTGCACTTGTTTTAGTGAAATTATTGGTAATTTCGCATGTTGGAATTTGTCTGACATTAATTCACCAGTTTACCCGTGTTTTAGTACAATCTATTATGACGAAGTCTTCCTTCATCCGGAAATATTCGAATCGCTTTCTCTCCAGATGGCTCGTATTAGTTTTTGATTCACTCATTGTCATCTTCTCCTTCTCTATTGCCACCTTATTGCGGATGAATTTCCAGCTTTTGGAAATTGATTTAACCGTATTTGCTTCGCAATTAGTCTTTGTGTTAGGATTACGCTTATTAGCGTTTTTATTCTTCCAATCCTATGCAGGTATTATTCGGCACACGAGTATTGAGGATGCTATACTTATTTTAAAGGCCGTTTTCACGGGAACATTAGGGGCCGTTTTAGTCTCTGGTGTGATTAGAAATACTTTAGGTTTTGAACACGTATTTAATTTATCAGCCTCCATATTAATCATTGACTTTTTTATCTGTCTATTTTGGATGGTTATTCTTCGCTTTTTTGTGAAGAGCTTTTATGAGTCATTTATTAATCAATTCAAACCTACCATTGGGGTACTTATCTATGGGGCTGGTTATACGGGGATGTTGACTAAGAATGTGTTCCAAACGGATCGTTCCACTAACTATAAAATTCTAGGTTTTATTGATGATAATGAATCCAAGATTGGTAAAACGATTGAAGGTATTAAGGTATTTAGTTTGCCGGAGGTATTGGATAAGTTTGTAGGTTCGAATGATGGATTGGAGGTTATTATGGCCATCAATAATATGTCAGCTAAATCGAAACGCAAAATTTCAGATATTTTCTTAGATCGTGGCGTAGTAGTTAAAGCTTTACCTCCTGTCGATAAATGGGTGGAAGGGGAGTTTGCCATGAACCAGATTCATAATGTAAAGATTGAGGATCTTTTGGGTCGTGAGGTGATCCAAATGAATAACAAGCGGATTGGTGAAGAAATTTCTGGTAAAGTTATCCTGGTAACCGGAGCGGCGGGATCCATTGGAAGTGAAATCGTCCGTCAACTCATTGCTTATTTCCCATCTAAACTAGTGCTGGTGGATCAGGCTGAGTCAGCTTTATATGATTTAGAGTATGAATTAGCGGGTAAAGTTCCTACTAATGTTCAGCTAATTGTTAATGTGGCGGATGTGTCTGACACGCGACGCGTAGCTAAGATTTTCAAGAGTCATCGGCCTGATATAATTTTCCATGCAGCAGCTTATAAGCATGTCCCTTTAATGGAAAATAATCCATATGAAGCGATTAAAACCAATGTGATAGGCACACGAATTTTAGCTGAAATGGCATCTGAAGTAGGTGTTGAAAAATTTGTGATGGTTTCAACGGATAAAGCAGTGAATCCTACGAATGTGATGGGGGCAACGAAGCGTTTAGCGGAGATGTATACCCAGTCGATGAATCAATTGGAAGGCGTTAAGACGAAGTTTATTGCGACTCGTTTTGGTAACGTATTAGGATCTAATGGGTCGGTAATTCCTTTATTTAAGAAACAAATTGAGCGCGGTGGTCCGGTAACCGTTACGCATCCAGAGATTACTCGGTATTTTATGACCATTCCTGAAGCATGTGAGCTCGTATTAGAAGCGGCGACTATGGGACAAGGCGGAGAAGTATTTGTTTTTGATATGGGCGAATCTGTGAAGATTATTGACCTGGCTAAGAAGATGATTACTTTGAGTGGTTTGCGAGTAGATAAAGATATTGAAATAAGGTATACGGGTTTACGTCCAGGAGAAAAGCTATACGAAGAGTTATTAAATAACGATGAGAATACGTTACCTACCCACCATCCTAAGATTCTGATTGCAGAGGTAAATACGCCTTCCTATGCCTATATGGAAGTAGCGACAAACGATTTAAATCACTTATTATCGAGTGGAAATAATAATTCCATTGTTGCTAAAATAAAGGAGATAATTCCGGAGTACAAATCAAACAATTCTGTGTTTGAGACGCTTGATAAGAAATCGCTTAAATAATTCCAGCTTTTTTGACAATCCAGATAGCTGCTAAAGTAAATAGTGGCGCAGCTGCTATATCTATACTATAGTGCACATGTTGTATAAGCAGTAGGGTCACGAGGACTAAACTCAGTCCGATGGCAATTCCTCTTTCTCTCGCGGTAGGCAAAAAGAAGCACACGAAAACCATGGTGGCTGTATGTCCTGAGAAGAATAAATCTTTCGTGATGGCCATATTTTCCCCATAGATGAAAATTTCTGCTAACGGATCATGTAAATCTACTAGGCCAGTCGGGGGATTTAAAGCCACAAAATAGATGCTTACAAAACGGAAAGTGGTCTCCATATTGAAGGCCCAGGCGAACCAAAGGAATCTTTTGGGGGCTTGTAATAACCGATATAACAAGTAGATAACGGACAAATAAATGATGCCAAAAATCGGATAGGAAACATTTAGGGCAGGAAGTACGTTAAGTAATGGATCGTTCCACTGAACGCCTTCACGCAATTGAATCCATTGGAAATAATCATCTGCTTTAAAAGGAAAAATTAGGAATACAGCTAGTGCTGCTACGAATTGTAGTGCAAAAGTGCGATCTTCAAAAGCGGCTTTCCAGGATTGTTTCAAGTTTGAACGAAAATTGGGTAATTTGGGAAGCGAAAATAGGGCTAAAAAATAATATAAGATGAAAAAAATCTCAAAAATTACAGTAATTGCGTTGAGCATCATCACGAGCGCTTTTCATTTTTCGTGTGGAAGCGCTGCAGAAAGAGGTGGGTCAGGTCAAAAAAAGCAAACAAATAAGATGGATCAGAAATTAGAGAAAATTACGTTTGGAGCGGGATGCTTCTGGTGTGTAGAGGCTGTTTTTCAGCGTGTGAAAGGGGTGAAATCAGTTACTTCGGGCTATATGGGGGGTAAGATGAAGAATCCAACCTATAGGGAAGTTTGTTCAGGACTTACAGGCCATGCGGAGGTTTGTCAATTGAGTTATGATCCGAAAGAAGTAAGTGTGGCGACCTTGTTGGAGATTTTTTGGCAGACACATGATCCTACCACTTTAAATAGACAAGGAGCAGATACGGGTACTCAATACCGTAGTGCAGTATTTTTCCACACACCAGAGCAGCAAAAAGAGGCAGAATCGTGGAGGCAAAAACTAAATGACCAGCATGTTTTCCCGAATCCAATCGTGACGGAAATTACATCTGCATCCGAGTTTTATGTAGCAGAAGACTACCATCAAAACTATTTCAATGAGAATGGGACGGAGCCTTACTGTCAAATCGTCATTAAACCCAAGATGGATAAGTTCTTAAAGGCCTTTAAAGCCAAGTTAAACTAGAAACCGCCTTTGTCATAGAAACTGCGTCTACGAGAAAGCTTCAAGTCTTGTAACAGGGTTGATTTTACCCTAAGGTCGAATGAATAATTACTCGCACGCCCGTAGAATGGGCTCGCGATAGGGGTCCAGTTAAAATTCATTTCCCAGCAATGCAGATCGCGGTGCACGGACATATTCGTGTAAGTCAATCCTTTGTACTTAAAGTCAAATCCGGAACTCATAGAGATTTTCCATTTTTCTGAAAGACTTATGTCACCCTGGAAGCTTAGACCGCTGATGTTTTGCGGGGAAGCTAATCCAGTCTTATTCATGCTGAATTGATAGGAGAAGGAGAAATTCCAAGGTACATTCCAGTCGATAAAGTCGTCTAGATTTCGGTTAATTTGATTCATCTGTGCGTCGCTGGCATTTTTATTTTCCTTCGGTTTAGGCTTTGTAGGTGAGAAACGTCGACCTAAAGAGAAATTAAATCCTTGTAAGCGCGCTAATCCTGCCCCTTGGCTGAACATTAAGTCTGGTGTCCTTCTCCCGATGTCAAAAAATAACGGATCCTCCACATATAAATAAGGATCAAAGCTACCACTCACATTGATGTCAAAATCTTTTACCCTTGAGGCTACATTAAATCCGATGTTCGATAAGCCATATTCTTTTGCCAGTAAATTATAGCTTCCACTTAAACCGAAATTATCTAAGATTCGCACCTTCTCAGTGAGTACGCTCGCGGTATCTGACTTGGTCTTCAATTTTGCTTCTAACGTATTTTGGATACCAAAAGAAATGGCTCCTGAGGCACCTCCATAACTCAAACTACGCGGATCAAATGTGCTTATGCGCCTAATATCACCAATCTGTTCTATTCCTTCTGAATTGATAAATTTCCGGTTGTTGATTCTAACATCTTGGAAATAGCCAAAATTGGGGTCTGAATAATCGGGGGTATAACTTAAACTGATGGATGGAACCACCGTATGGCGAATAGCTTCCAAACGACCCTTTTTAAATCGCAAAGTTCCGAATAAGCGGGTATTCATACTGGCTGAATAGGAAATTTGTGAGTTAAATTTAGGTAAGCCTCCTACTGTATCAATTCTGACGGTTGAATCCGCCGCTACATAAGTGTATTTGTATGATCTTGTGTACATATTACCAGACCAAGCAACCCCAGGTGTTAGATTGATATGTTTCGTTATCTTCAAATTAGGCAATGATAAGGGGATACTATAATTAAACCTCGTCTGGGCTTTTTCCCATAAAATAGGCAGCGTGCTGGCATCCACCGGAATTACTCCAGCCGGCACATCGTCTGCTCCAGTCGGAATAAACGGTTTCTGGATCGTTCCACGCAAGGAATTAGAGGATCTTGGATACACATCGAATTCATAACGGGTATAGGGGTCGCCCACTTGGTTGGTCATCGAAATACCTCCAGAAAAGTCTAAGCCAATTCGGAATTGATCGATGAAACGATCTCCGATAGAGTTTTTCTTTTTGAATGGCTGAATTTGGTTTAGTCCAAAGTTAAAATCAGTTCCTGCATCAAATATGCGCGTACTTGTGTTTTGGTTGATTCGAAGGTTGATGCTTGTGCGAACCGTTTGGCCAAAATTTCTAGAATATTGTACGGATGAACCAATTGTATTTGACAGGTATTGCTGCGTATTAAAGGAATTGTACTGGTTATAGGAATTAGAGGCAAGATTCACAGAGGCAGAAAAACTAGAATTCCCTAAGCTTCGCGGTGAGTGAGCCCATTGAAGGGAAAAATCGGTTCTTTTGGAGGGATTAAACTCTTCTCCATTGCTATTGCGATTTAAAGCTAAATTGAAACTACCCGTATATCGATACCGTTTATTGTATTGAGAATTAACACCTAAGCCCCACCCACCTTTAGAGTAAATTTGACCCGTGAATCGGATGCCAATATTTTCGCTGGCAGCCCAGTAATAGCCCCCATCTCGTAAATAAAAACCTCTACCACTCGGCTCCTCACCATAGGTAGGTACAAGAATACCTGATTTTCCGGCTTCTTTTGGCTGGGAATAAGGGAAAAAGCCAAAAGGTAAACCGATGGGCAATGGGATATCATTCAGTTCAAAATGAAATGGCCCGGAAACAATCTCTTTCTTTCCCACCACTTTAATCTTATTCGCTTTTATGTGAAAGTGTGGATGGGTTAAATTACAGGTGGTGTAAATCGCATTTCGGATGTATAGGTTCTCCTCTTCATCTTTTTTCACATTTTTCCCTTGTACAAATCCCTCCCCTTGTTGCGTGACAATTCCTTTAATGATCGCCCGTTTGGTTTTGAAATTATAGCGAATCTCGTCGGAATCGTATTTATCTCTACCCTGTAAGAATACGGGGAGTCCGATCATTTTTTTCGTAAGTGTATCCTGAGTTCCGATGGCGTAAACCTCATTCTTAGCCCAGTCTAGGCGGATATAATTCGCTTCTAGGGAGATTTCGCCGTATTTAACTTTGGCTCCTCCATATAGATTTACGATTTGCTTATCCGCATCTAATATCGTGGAGTCCAGGGCAGAATAGAAAACGGTGGTCTCTAATTTAGCGGCCGTGTCTTTAGGAATGGATTTTTGTAAAGTATCCGTCGAGATTATCCGTTGTGCTTTCACTTCTGAAATAGAGGCAAAAAGGACAAGCAGCGTAATAAAAAGGTAATATGTGGATTTCTTTACCAAATGGAATTTAAAAATTATATTTGTACTTATTAAATACAAGCCTACAAAATTACATCTTTGCTTGTTATCAACGTGTAACAATTAGAAAATAATGTTTAATCAGATAAAATCTATCGGTTTATTTTTTTCGTTGGGTTTATTGCTGACTGCTTGGACGCCTAGTGGTTTTCAGAAGGGAGACATTAAGAATCGAATAAAAGTCGTTTGTTTAGATGCCGGTCACGGAGGAAAAGATCCAGGTTGTACTGGGCCTAAAGGCTCTCATGAGGGGATTGTAACCCTGAAAATTATTATGGAAGTGGGTAAAAAGCTGAAAGCAGCTCATCCCGATTTGAAGATTATTTATACCCGAGATACAGATACGTTTATTGAATTAAATGAACGAGCTAATATCGCGAATCGAAATAAAGCTGATTTGTTCATTTCTGTGCATTGCAATGCCGCGGTGAATAAAAATGCCTACGGAACAGAAACCTATACGATGGGTTTGCATAAAACAGATGGTAATTTAAATGTAGCCAAGCGAGAGAACTCCGTTATCTTGCAAGAGAAGGATTACCAAAAGACCTACGATGGTTTCGATCCGAATTCTCCTTTAGCCCACATTATGATGGCGAATTACCAAAGTGCCTTTATGGCAAGCTCGGTAAAGTTCGCCTCCAAGGTGGAGGAGCAATTTTCTAAGACCTATCAACGTAAGAGTTTTGGGGTAAAACAAGCTGGATTTTTAGTAATTTGGCGTACGGCGATGCCCAGTGTATTAGTAGAGACGGGATTTTTAACAAACCCGGAGGAAGAAAATTATTTAGCTTCCGAGAAAGGACAAAGCGAGGTAGCCACTGCGATTGCCACCGCGTTTAAAGCATACAAAGAAGAAATCGAAAAATAGATAAGATGTTCAAAAGCAATGAATTAAAAGTAGGGTTTTTGGCATTGTTAGCCTTCTTAATCCTCTATTTCGGATTTAATTTTCTAAAAGGAAACGATGTGTTCTCCTCATCTCGTATCTATTATGTAGAATACGATAATGTAGATGGATTGATGGTTTCGAACCAGGTAATGGTGAATGGAATTGAAGTAGGGAAGGTGAAGAAAGTCGAAATTCAACCTAACAAGGCAAATAAGATCTTAGTTACGCTTCGATTTAGCCAGGACATCGTCATCCCCGATAAAACCGTGGCTGTACTTTCAGATGGAGCCTTATTAGGAGGTAAAATTATTCGTTTGCGATTAGAAGGCAAGGGTAATTTAGCAGAAGATTCCTTCTTGAAAGGTGAAACCGAGGTAGGTGTAACATCTTTGTTAAAAGAGCGGGCCATTCCAGTGATTGCCAATGCGGATTCGCTTTTGGTATCCTTCCGTCAAATTTCCGACAAATTTGATAACACCGGAACCTATTTAAATACCTTATTAAAGACATCCAATGAGGCTGTTTCGAATATTAATGGTTCTGTAAACGGAATCGTTACGGATAACCGAGCGAACATAGCGCAGATTTCTGCTAATATGAAGACCTTGTCTGCAGATTTGATGGAGACTGAAAAACAATTGCGCCCCTTGTTAACGAAATTCAATACCGTAGCCGATTCTTTACAGGCTTTAAGAATAGGCAAAACATTGAGAGAAGTGGATTTGGCCGTCGTTTCATTGAAGAAAATTGTGCAAGGTTTAGAGCGTGGCGAAGGGACTGCTGGTAAATTGATTAAGAATGATAGCCTATACTTGGGCTTAAATAGAACACTAGTAGATCTAGATAAGCTGTTGCTTGATTTTAGATTGCAGCCTAAGCGCTATATCGGTATTTCTGTTTTCGGAAAGAAAAATACGCCTCCCTCTAATTAATTTCTATGTCTACGATTCAAGTGAAAATTACAGCCAGTCCTGAGCTGTCTGATATTTTAGTCGCTGAGCTGGGCGAAATTCAATTCGATATATTTGAAGATTCAGATACAGGTGTGATTGCCTATTGTCCGGAGGTAGATTTTTCTGAAGAAGCGTTGACTGAAATCATGTCCCGCTATGACGTAAAGACCTACGAGACGAATCGTATTGAAAAGCAAAATTGGAATGAGGTGTGGGAAAGCAATTATGATCCTATTCGCATTGAGGACTTAGTTTTGATTCGCGCGAGTTTTCATCCTTCTGAACCTGGATTCCAAATGGAGGTGGTGATTAATCCCAAAATGTCATTTGGCACCGGCCACCACGAAACGACCTCGCTGATGACCAAGGCTTTGTTCGATGTGGATCTGACAGGTAAAAGTGTATTGGATGCAGGAACCGGCACTGGCCTTTTGGCATTCGTTGCTAAGAAGCGTGGTGCGGGCTTTGTTCGTGGATTCGATATTGATGAATGGTCGGTGGAAAATTCAGTAGAGAATGCAGGATTGAATGACTGTGCCGAAATTCCTTTTGTACTAGGGACCATCGCAGACGAGGATGACACGCCATACGATGTTCTTTTAGCGAATATCAATCGAAATATTTTGTTAGCTGAAATGGCAGATTATGCGGTGCGCATCAAGCCCGGCGGTTTACTTTTCTTGAGCGGTTTCTACACCGAAGACATTCCACTTTTACTGGAATCCGCTGAAAAGCAGCAACTTAATTTTATCGCACAAGCATCAAAAAACAACTGGGCTTGCTTGCAATTGAGAAAAAAACCTTAATTTTAAAGGTTTGACTCTTGTAATCCGGGAAATCGGATACTTATAAAATGAAAATCTCCCCTAACAAACCTTTCCAGGTTGTTTATTCTTTGTTGTCTCACGAATGCCTCGGATACTTATTCGATGTCTTTGTGGTGCAATTAAATGAGAAGGGTCAATTGACCTGGGAGTATCAAACGCTTACCTCCCGGAACTTCCACGAATTTGAACACGCTTTAGACGATCGCGATCGCACGGCTGTAGGCTTAATTGAAAGCATGAAGCCGGCGGCAGTTTTTGAAAAATTCAATACCTCGAAGCGGAAGACGATGGAGGAATTCTATTTGAAGACTTGGGATGCAGAGAAAGGGGAGAAAGAGATTCAAGAGGCGGTGATGTCGGTTGTTGAGAAGAAGAGAGGTCAGGTTTTTGGATTAATTTGTCCTGATAAGACGCTTTTCATCATGGGGAATGATGGAAATCCGATGCGTCAAGCCGTGCAAATTGAAGCGGAGGCGGTAGATGTCTTGTTTCACTTTATGCGTAACGAGGAGAATACGCACTATTTTCCTACACTTAAATACCTCGGCAATAAACTCGAGTTCCAGTACAAAGATGCGATCGTTTTATGCGATGAGCCGGCTTGGATGCTGATGAACCAAAAATTATACCACTTCAATCCAGAACTAGAAGGTAAAAAATTGCGCCCATTCTTGAACAAGAAATTCGTTGCGATTCCGAAGAACATGGAGGAAGATTACTTCCGCAAATTTGTGAAGGCAATGGTCGCACGTTATCCCGTTCACCCTAAGGGATTCGAGATTACGAATACCGAAAAACCGGTTCAATTCTTGCTTTCTTATGGTCCTACGGCACCTAAATTAGACGAGGAAGAAACCTTAAAAAAGAAGGCGGCATTAGAAGCAGCTGATCGCTGGAACTTCGTACTATCCTTTCAATATGGCAACAACCGTTTCCCTTGGGATGGATTATCCTCTGAGGCAAACGTGCTTTTTGAGAAGAAAGCAGATAGTTTTGCCTTCCAAAAGATTATGCGTTCACACGTAAAGGAGAAACGCGCCTTTCAACAACTGAAGACATTAGGTCTAAAGATGGAGAACGATGGTAGAGCTTTTCTACAACGGGGTGAAGCCGTTCAATGGTTAACAACCAATAAGGAAACATTAGATCAAGCAGGATTCGTCGTTCAGTTCAAGGGTGATGGTCAAGCTCCTCGCTATTTCTTAGGGAAGCCAGAAATTAATATTCGCATTGGTGAAAAACTAGACTGGTTTGATATTCAGGCGGTTATTTCTTTTGGAGAGTTCCAAATTCCTTTCTTGAAAATTCGCCAACTGATCTTACAAAAGAAGAAAGAATTCCACTTGCCGGACGGTTCCATCGCGATGATTCCGGATAACTGGTTCCATGATTACCAAGATCTATTCTATTTCTCGGAGACACGTCCCGGGGAAGAAGGTGTTTTCTTGCGTCGTCAGCATTACCAGCTGGTGCAGGAATGGGAGAATCAAGACCTAGTGAAGACGGCTTTACGCTCTAAAACAGTGAGTGATTTAACTCTTGAAGCAAAAGAATATCCTATTCCTAAGAACTTTAAAGGAACTTTACGTCCATATCAATTGGAAGGTTACCGTTGGATGCGTACGCGTCAGGCGGCTGGTTTAGGTGCTTGTTTAGCGGATGATATGGGTCTGGGAAAAACGGTACAGACCCTTTGTTTATTGCAGAGCTTGAAGGAACAAGGCGAGACCTTGCCTACTTTGCTCGTGATGCCTACTTCCTTGTTGTATAACTGGGAAATGGAGGCTCAGAAATTTACGCCGCAGTTACGCGTTTTAGTCTATAGCGGACCACAAAGAGAGAAATTACAGGCACAAATAGGCAAGATTGACTTACTATTGTGCTCGTTCGGGATGGTGCGTTCGGACATCGAATGGTTTGAAAAGCAAGCATTCTCTTACGTGATATTGGATGAATCGCAGGCGATTAAGAATCCTTTGGCGAATATTACCAAAGCCGTTCAGAAATTAAATGCGAAATTCCGCCTTGTCATGACGGGAACTCCGTTAGAGAATTCAACCATGGACCTTTGGTCCCAAATGAATTTTGTGAACACCGGTTTACTCGGAACCCAACGTTATTTCAAAGACCATTTCCAATTGCCTATCGAGAAGAAGGCAGATATGGAGAAGAAAAAGCGGCTATATTTCTTAATTAAGCCCTATTTATTGCGTCGGGAGAAGCGTCAGGTAGCGGCTGATTTACCAGAGAAAATGGAATCGGTCACCTACTGCTCGATGACGGATGAGCAAGAGCGTTTGTATGACAAGACAAAATCATTCTACCGTGACGTGTTATTGAAGCAGATTAAGGACGAAGGATTACAGAAATCGCGCTTCTCTGTGTTACAGGGTTTGACGAAATTACGCCAGCTTGCGAACCATCCTTCGCTGTGCGAGGAAGGTTATTCGGGAGATTCGGGCAAGATGGAGGCCGTTTTAGAAAAACTAGAGACGGTCTTAGAGCAGCATCACAAAGTATTGATCTTTAGTCAATTTGTTCAACATTTGAACTTGATCAAGGCAGCCTTGGAGGAGCGTGGAATCGCCTATGCGTACCTAGATGGTAGTACGGTAGACCGGAAGGGTCAAGTAGAAAGTTTCCAAAAAGAGGATGGACAATCCGTTTTTCTAATTTCCCTTAAAGCCGGTGGGGTAGGTCTAAACTTAACCGCGGCTGATTACGTCTTCTTATTAGATCCGTGGTGGAATCCAGCAGCGGAGGCTCAGGCCATTGACCGTGCACACCGCATAGGCCAAAAGAAAACCGTATTCACCTACAAGTTCATATCGAAAGAAACGGTGGAGGAGAAGATTCTTGCGTTACAACAACGCAAAAAAGATTTGGCTTCAGAGCTAGTGACATCTGACGAAAGTATCCTACGCGCTTTGAGCGAAGACGAGGTACTCGATTTATTAAGCTAAGATTTTTACGAGAATATTTTTCGCCACATCATGACTAATGAAGATGGGAGCTGCGTCGTTGATCGAAACGAAGATAGAACGATCGAATTCGTTGATCTCTTTTATAGCTAACTTTGCCCCTAAATTCAGATTTAATTTAGTTAACAACTGAAGGAATACGGCAGAATCCTGAGCCACCCCCATCAGTTTACAGGTTTTAGTTGCCTTGATATCCGAGAGATGAGAATAGGCTAATTCAGGTAGAATTCCGTCCTTGCTCGGAATAGGATCACCGTGTGGATCCGTCTTAGGGAAACCCAAGTACTCATCTAATTTGTTAACTAGTTGATCCGATTCGATGTGTTCTAGTTGTTCTGCAATTTCGTGCACTTCATCCCAATTAAAGCCCATTTTGTCCACTAAGAATACTTCCCAAAGTCGGTGCTTGCGCACAATCGACAACGCAATTTTTTCGCCCTCTGCACTTAGACGAACCCCTTGGTATTTTTGGTAATTCACCCAGCCTTTATCGGCAAGCTTGCGCAACATATCTGTTACCGATGCGGCTTTCGTCTGCATCAACTCCGCGACAGCGTTCGTTGAAATGTCCTCAGAAGTTGCCTCTGAGAGCCTGTGGATGACCTTTAAGTAGTTTTCCTCTGTGAATGAAATTGCCATGGGGTAAAGATAGTAAATTAAATTTTTAGGTTAATCTAAAAATTATTTTTAAATTGTAGAAAATTTTGAGTTATGTCGAGTCCTTGGCGTTCTAGTCCTAAAATGAAATCCCTGTCCGAAGTGTTTGGAACGATTCCCGTGCCTACGGGAAATGGATTTTGGCAGAATTTACGCGCGTTTATGGGACCGGGCTTTTTAGTCGCGGTGGGATATATGGATCCGGGTAACTGGGCGACGGATTTAGCGGGAGGAGCTTCCTTCGGATATACTTTATTATCTGTCATCCTTATTTCTAGCATTTTTGCGATTGTACTACAGCATTTAGCCTTAAAGTTAGGGGTCGCTTCAGGGCGAGATTTAGCGCAGGCATGTGGGGATGCCTTTTCGAAGCCGTTCGCCATCTTTTTATGGGTCGTCTGCGAAATAGCCATTGCGGCCTGTGATTTAGCTGAGGTAATTGGATCGGCTTTGGCGTTGCAGTTGTTGTTTGGGATTCCGATTTTAGCGGGGATCGTCATTACGATTTTAGATGTTTTCTTGATATTATATTTCCAAAACAAAGGATTCAAAGTCATCGAGTCCATTGTTCTTTCCTTACTTATCGTCATTGTCTGTTGTTTTGTCTACGAACTATTTATTTCGCAACCTTCCATGTCGGGCATCATGGCTGGCCTTGTTCCGCAATCATCCGTCGTGATGAATCCGAGTCAATTGTATGTGGCCATTGGTATTCTAGGGGCAACGGTGATGCCGCATAATTTATATCTGCATTCGAGTATAGTCCAAACAAGGGCCATCAAGGATACAGAGGAAGATAAAGAAAAGGCGATCAAGTATGCCACTTGGGATTCCACGATTTCATTAGGCTTAGCGTTTTTCATCAATGCAGGGATTTTGATCTTAGCTGCGGCTGCTTTCCATGGGAATAATTTGACCCACGTCGCGGATATCCGTGATGCCTACCAGTTATTAGATCCGGTTTTAGGGAGTCAATTAGCGAGTATTTTATTTGCAGTAGCCTTGCTTGCTTCTGGTCAGAATGCTACGTTGACGGGAACTTTAGCGGGCCAAATCGTCATGGAGGGATTCCTAGATCTTCGCATTGCACCCTGGTTAAGGCGTCTAATTACGCGTTTAATTGCCATTATTCCTGCCTTTTTTATCACTTGGATTTACGGGGAATCGAAAATAGGAGAGCTTCTAGTCTTCTCTCAAGTCATCTTATCGATGCAGCTTAGCTTCGCCGTGATTCCGCTCGTACTATTTACAGGGGATAAACAGAAGATGGGGAAATTTGCAAATTCCGCGCTCTTACAGGGAGTTGTTTGGGTGATTACCGCAATTATTTTAGGTCTGAATATGTACTTGCTGGGGCAGGTTTTAGGACTGCTTTAAACCAGGTGTCATCACCTAGGTAATCAATCGCTCGCCATTTAACTGAGAGTTTCGGCTCAGGAATTCCATCAGTCAATGATTTAGCACTTCTGATTTTCCAAATCTCATCCACCAGCCCATCCGCAAACAACATTTCCATCGTCTTCGCTCCTCCTTCTACTAGGATGGATTGAACAGGTAAGGCTGCTATTTCCGTTGATGAACGCAAGATCCTTGTCTCTCCACCATCTTGTAGGATTTTTGCCGTTGAGGGTATTCTACCAGACGGATCTAAGACAATTCGGATGGGATTCGTACCGGCCACCAAACGAGTGGTCAGTGAAGGATTATCATTAATGATGGTTTGGACCCCTACTAAAATACCTTGGTGCTCAGCTCGCATTTGATGTACGCGAATGGCGGATAATTCGTTCGATAACTGAACGGGTGCACCTGTGGGGCCAGCGATGAATCCATCGGCACTAACAGCATACTTGAAGGTAATATAAGGTCTTTTCTGCCGGTGGAAGGTAAAGAAGTGGCGATTCATCCATTCGCCTGTTTCGGCCAGTAATCCGATGTGGCAGGTGATACCCGCCGCCTCTAGTTTCTCTACTCCTTTACCCGCTACGAGTGGATTAGGATCCAAGTTTGCGATGTAGACTGTAGTGATGCCAGATTGAATCAATAAATCTGCACAAGGGGGTGTTTTGCCAAAATGCGAGCAAGGTTCTAACGTCACAAAGGCTGTCGTGCCCTCTACTGATTCGCTAGCGTTATGAATCGCATTGACTTCAGCGTGTGGACCGCCAAACTGTTGGTGATAACCTTCACCGATGATGCGCTCGTGTTTAACGATCACACAGCCTACTAAAGGATTAGGTGCAACGCGTCCTGAGCCTAACAAGGCTAGGTCGAAGGCGCGTTGCATCCAAATTTCTTTATTCGGCATGTACTGGTTTGCGGTTACTCGATAAATAACTGTAAATCGCTGGAATGATGTACAAAGTTAAGGTGGTAGAGAATAACATACCCCCTACTACTGCGATACCCATAGAAACTCTACTTTGGGAACCTGAACCTAAGGCTAAGGCAATCGGTAAAATACCTAGGATGGTACAAAGCGAGGTCATAATGATCGGACGGAAACGGGCTACTGCCGCCTCTTGAACCGCTTTCGTCTTCTCTGAACCGGTCTCTTTTCGCTGGTTAGCGAACTCCACGATCAAGATACCATTTTTAGTTACTAGACCGATGAGGACAATGATACCGATTTGGGAGAAGATATTCAGTGTTTGGCTGAAATCCCAAAGTGTTAACAAGGCTCCAGCTACCGCTAAAGGTACCGTGAACAAGATAATGAATGGGTCAATGAAACTTTCAAATTGGGCTGAAAGGATCAAGTAGATCAATAAAATGGCAAGGGCGAAGGCGAAGAGTAGCGAAGAGCTAGACTCTTTGAATTCCTTACTTTGG
>CANLVU010000038.1 GCA_947494535.1 Cytophagaceae bacterium | reverse complement strand
TGGCATTCTCCTTCTCCGTAACGGCTTTATCTTTATTAAACTTATCTAATTTCAATATATCATCGTAGGTATAGAATAGGATACAAGTTCCATCTAAACCATCGCGACCAGCACGACCTGTTTCTTGGTAATAACCCTCTAACGATTTCGGGGCGTCATAGTGAATCACAAAACGCACATCTGGTTTATCGATTCCCATCCCAAAAGCGATCGTCGCCACCATTACATCCACTTCCTCATTCAAGAAAGCTTCCTGATTTGCCATTCTCACCTGCGGCTCTAAACCGGCGTGGTAGGGAAGCGCCTTCACGCTATTCACGTGCAATAATTCGGCAATTTCCTCCACGCGCTTTCTTGAAAGGCAATAAATAATACCCGCTTTCCCGTTATGGGATTTAATGAAACGGATTAATTGCTTGTCGATATCCTTCTTTGATCGGATCTCGTAATAGAGATTTTTGCGATTGAAAGAGGTTTTAAATACAGTCGCATCTTCCAGATTTAGTGTCTTTTGGATGTCGATTTGCACCTTAGGGGTGGCTGTAGCTGTTAAAGCGATGATGGGCATGTTCTCATCGATGCTCTCGATGATGGTGCGAATTTTACGGTATTCGGGTCTAAAATCGTGTCCCCATTCCGAGATACAGTGGGCCTCGTCAATCGCGACAAAGGAGATTTTAGCCTGTTTTAAGAAGTTCAGATTCTCTTGTTTATTTAGTGACTCCGGGGCGATGTACAATAATTTTACGGCTCCTGAGATCACTTCGGCTTTTACGCGGTTAATTTCTGCTCGCGTTAAAGAGGAATTTAAGAATTGGGCATTAATGCCAAAAGCCACCATTTGATCCACTTGATTCTTCATCAAAGCAATCAAAGGCGAGATGACAATTGCCGTTCCTTCCATCACAATCGCAGGCAATTGATAGCAAAGCGACTTGCCAGCGCCGGTAGGCATTAACACAAAGCTGTTTTTGCCTTGGATGGTATTCAGAATGATGGCTTCTTGCTCCCCCCGAAATTGACTAAATCCAAAGGTTTTTTTTAGCTGTTCCTTCAAGCTATCGATGGTCATTGGATGGGGCATATATTGTTTGATGTGTTGTTTCGGCGATTGTTACAGTCTGAGGGCTTCTACTTATCTTTGCCCCACAAATTCTTCTAACATTGAAATTAAGCAAAAATATCCAATCCACAGCAAAAAAAGTTTTAACACAGGAAGCTGAGGCCATTCTGCAAGTGAGCGCCGGAATTAATTCTGATTTTGAGGCTTGTGTGGAACATTTGTTGAGTATTACAGGGCGGATTGTGTTTACGGGAATCGGTAAGTCAGCCATTATTGGGCAGAAAATTGTGGCCACGATGAATTCCACGGGAACACCTGCCTTATTTATGCATGCGGCTGATGCGATTCACGGGGATTTAGGAATGATTCAGGAGGGAGATGCCGTGATCTGTATTTCGAAATCAGGTGATACGCCCGAAATTAAGGTGTTAATACCTTTAATTAAGCGTTTGAAAGTGAAATTGATTGCGATGGTCTCGAATAAGAACTCGTACTTAGGCCAGCAATCAGATTATATTTTACACGCGTTAGCGGAGCGTGAGGCGGATTTATTGAATCTCGCTCCCACGACGTCTACGACCGTGGCTTTGGCTTTAGGCGATGCCCTAGCGGTTTGTTTATTAGAATGCAAAGGATTTACGGCGCAGGATTTTGCCAAATACCATCCAGGCGGTGCTCTAGGCAAACGCCTCTATTTAAAAGTGGCGGATCTTTATCCGACACACGAGTTCCCAGCCATTCCACATACGGCTTCCATTCAAGAAGCCATTCACGAGATTTCGTCGAAGCGTTTAGGTGCGACGGCGGTCTTGGATATAAAAGGAGATTTAGTAGGAATTATCACGGATGGCGACGTTCGCCGCACCTTAGAGAACTCGAAAGATTGGTCTACCATCGTTTTAGTGGATATGATGAATACTACGCCTAAGACGATTGATGCGGAGGCATTTGCCACCGAGGCTTTGGCGATCATGCAAAGCAAAAATATCACACAGTTGGTAGTGACGGCAAATAAAAAGGCCGTGGGATTTGTACATCTCCACGACCTATTGAAAGAGGGTATCGTCTAAAAACTAGCTTAGCGCATTCTGTTAGATGATTGCACGAGCATCTCGTCCTTGCGGATGAGGCGGTTCGCAATCATATTCGCAAGAAGTGAAACCACTAAGGCGTAGAATCCGTAGCCATATTTTCCTTGAATTTCTGGTTCAAATGTAGGCATAGCCTCCTTGAAAATAACCCAAAAAGCATAACCCATCGCACCCGCTAGAACGAGGGAATTGACTAGGCCTAACATCATTTGACGCATGCGGTTTTTGAAAGAGAAAATGGTTATTAGCGTAATAACTGTAGATAAAGTCACTAAAAGTGCAATCGCGATGTTGCTATGCGCGGCTACTTCTTTGCCGTTTTGGAATAATTGCCATTGGTTCGAGAAAAGCTCTGCTTTTTGGCCTGAAGTGCCTATTTTTTGCCAAATAGAAATGCCCGATGTCGCGATCGCATTACCAATAATCGCTATGGCTAAGAAAAGGGTTTGTGGTCTTTGAATCATAATTTTATATCAATGAATAGGCGAAATTACGCATTTTCTTTAAAAAGCTTCGCCGCAATTTTTGCCGAAGATAAACAAAGCGGAATTCCTCCGCCTGGATGGACGCTACCACCTACCCAATAGAGGTTTTTAATGGCCTTGCGGTAATTCGGGTGGCGCAAAAAGGCCGCAAAACGGTTGTTCGAGGCGTTTCCATAAAGCGCACCTCCTGCCGATGAGGTTCTCGCCTCGATGCTGCGCGGGTCTAAAAGGTCCTCGGCGACGATGTGTTTCTCGATGTCTACTCCTAAGTTGCGCGATAATTTAGCGATCACATTTTGTCGCATTTTCGCTACCAATGCATTCCAATCTTGTCCCTCGTTCGCTGGAACATTCATTAGTATAAACCAGTTTTCACCTCCCGCTGGTGCATCAGATTTTTCTACTTTCGAGGAGATATGCAGGTAAATGGTAGGATCGTCGTTGATCGTCTGGTCCTCGAAGATGGCCTTGAATTCGCCCTGATAATCGTCTGAAAAGAAGATGTTGTGCACCCCTAATTCATCGAAGCTGCAGTCCATTCCCCAATAAAAGATGATTCCGGAGCTCGATTTGGGCTGATTAAGTAGTTTTTTAGGTTGAGGCTCCTGTGCTAATAGTTTTGTGTAGCTCGGGCGAATATCTGCGTTGCAAGCGATGTAATCAAAGGCGTATTTCCCTTTTTCGGTTTCTAATCCGGTCGCCGTGTGATTTTCCGTGCTGATTCGGGAAACTTTCTCATTAAAGTGAAATACCACACCCAGTTCTTCGGCGAGGCGGTGGAGTGCTCGAGGGATGCTGATGATACCGCCTTTAGGGAAAAAGGCCCCTATGTTGTATTCTAAATGGGGGATGATTGATAAAGTCGCGGGCGTTTGGTAGGGATCGGAGCCATTATACGTGGCATAGCGGTCAAAAAGCTGGACCGTTTTTGGGTTCTGAAAACGCTTCGCGTGTGAGCGGTGCATAGTGTTGAAAAGACCTAGGCGGGGAATGTTGAGGTAGCCTTTAAGGGCTTTAGGTCCTGTCCAAGTCGACAAGGAATGCAAAGAATTGTCTAAGAAAAGCTCACTAATGATGTGGTAATTTTCTCCGATCTCGCGTAAAAAACGTGCTATGTTCTCGGAGGATTCTCCTAGCTCTGAAGCAATCGCCGCCGCTGTTTCTGCGGCCGCTGCGTTCGTTTGCAAGCGCGTGCCATCTTCCCAAAAGTAGCGGCAAATCTCCGGTAATCGCTCATAGCTGAAATAGTCGCGGGGATTTTTGCCTGCCAGCGTGAATAATTCGTCTACTAAATGAGGCATGGTGAAAAGGGAAGGGCCTGCGTCAAAACGAAAACCGCCCATTTCAATCTCCGCCAGCTTTCCACCTACATAGGCATTAGCCTCGAAAACGCTGACTTCGTGCCCTGCCACCGCGCTGCGAATCGCAAAACCTAAACTACCCATACCTGATCCGACGATTCCTATTTTTGGCATAATTCAAAATTAGCTAAAAAAGAATAAAAGGGTAAATGTTTTTCACTCCCTGACCTTTTCCGTAATTTTGCTCGAATTTTAATTTTTTCTATGCTACGTACACATACAAATGGCGAATTGCGCATCGAACATGCGGGCACCGAGGTAACACTTTGTGGCTGGGTTCAGCGTTCACGAGATAAAGGGGGGATGATTTGGGTGGATCTTCGGGATCGTTACGGAGTTACTCAGTTAATGTTAGAAGAAGGAAAATCGTCTGCGGAGGCTTTAACGCTGGCCCGTAGTTTAGGTCGTGAATTTGTGGTGGAGGCGAAAGGAACCGTGGTAGAGCGTTTGTCTAAAAACGACAAGATGCCTACCGGAGATATAGAAATCAAAGTAACAGAATTACGCGTATTGAATCCTGCGAAATTGCCTCCTTTCTTAATCGAAGACGAGACAGATGGTGGTGATGATATTCGCATGAAATACCGTTATTTAGACTTGCGTCGTAATCCGATTCGCGAGAGTTTGCAATTGCGTCACCACGTGGGTCGTGAAGTGCGTAATTACTTAGATAAGCAAGATTTTATCGAGGTAGAAACACCTGTTTTGATCAAATCAACTCCAGAAGGTGCCCGCGATTTCGTGGTGCCATCTCGGATGAATCCAGGCGAATTTTATGCCTTGCCGCAGTCTCCACAAACCTTTAAGCAATTGTTGATGGTATCTGGTTTTGACCGGTATTACCAAATTGTAAAGTGTTTCCGTGACGAAGATTTGCGCGCGGATCGCCAACCAGAATTTACCCAAATCGACTGCGAAATGTCGTTCGTGGAGCAAGAAGATATCCTGAATATGTTTGAGGGATTGATTCGTCATTTGTTCCAAAACGTAAAAGGCTTAGACATCGGTCAGGTGCCTCGCATGACTTACGCGGATGCGATGAAAAACTACGGTTCGGATAAGCCGGACATTCGTTTTGAAATGAAATTCGTGGAATTGAAAGGCGAGGGCGTAGATTTGACGTCTGGCAAAGATTTCCAGGTTTTTGATGCAGCAGACACGGTAGTAGGTATTTGCGTGAAAGGCGCAGCCGAATATACCCGCAAGCAAATGGATGAATTAACGGATTTTGTTCGTCGTCCACAAATTGGTGCGAAAGGCTTGATTTATGCTCGCGTTCAAGCGGATGGCGTGGTGAAATCATCGGTAGATAAATTCTATTCAGAATCAGATTTAGCTACTTGGGCAGCGGCGTTTAACGCGGAGCCTGGGGACTTAATTTTGGTGCTTTCAGGTGAAGGCGACAAGGTGCGTAAGCAATTGAACGAATTACGTTTAGAAATGGGAATGCGTATGGGATTACGTGACCCGAATAATTATAAAGTACACTGGGTAGTGGATTTCCCACTATTAGAATATGGTGAGGAAGAAGATCGTTGGTTTGCGATGCACCATCCATTTACCAGCCCGAAACCTGAGGATATTCCGTTGATGTTAGCGGGGGAATTCGGCAAAGTGCGTGCGAATGCATACGATCTAGTCGTGAATGGCGTGGAAGTAGGAGGAGGTTCGATTCGTATTTTCCAAAAAGATTTACAATCAAAAATGTTCGAAGTCCTTGGATTCACTCCGGAGGAGGCGCAATCGCAATTCGGATTCTTATTAGATGCCTTTGAATATGGGGCGCCGCCGCATGGTGGCTTGGCCTTTGGTTTTGACCGCCTTTGCTCTTTATTTGGTGGAACGGACTCTATCCGCGATTACATCGCTTTCCCTAAGAATAACGCGGGACGTGATGTGATGATCGATTCGCCATCTCCTTTAGCGCAAGCGCAGTTAGATGAATTGAAGATTAAGACGACTGTTTAGTTTTTTGAAAATAAGGAAAGAGGGGGCCGCGCAGCGGCCCCCTCTTTTTTTTAAAAATCGTAATGAAAAACAGGACTCGACCATTCTCCGGCGTTGATATTCAACACCTCTTTAATCTCGCCTTTGTGGATATCGAATACCCAGCCGTGCAAGTGAGGGAATTGGCGATTTTTCCAGGCTTTTTGAACGATGGACGTCTTTGCCAGGTTTTGGATCTGTTCCGCTACATTCAATTCCACTAGTTTATTGAAGCGTGCCGTTTCATCCGTGATGTCATGCAAATCTTCGTAGTGTTTTTCATAGACTTCTTTGATGTTGCGAAGCCATTTATTGATTAGGCCAAAATCGTGGTTCGTCATCGCTGCCTTCACGCCACCACAATTATAGTGACCACAAACTATGATGTGTTTCACCTCTAAGACTTCAACGGCATATTGCAAAACGGACAACAAATTAATGTCCGTATGCACCACCATATTGGCCACATTTCTATGAACAAAAATATCACCTGGATCCGCATGCGTAATTTCTTCCGCAGGTACGCGGCTGTCAGCACAACCGATCCAAAGGAAAAGAGGAGTTTGGGTTTTCGACAAATTTTCAAAATAGGTCGGGTCTAACTCTAATCTTTCGCTAGCCCAAGCTTTGTTACTCAATAATAATTTTTTGTATTCTTTCATGATTATTTCTTTTTTATATCTGCCTCAATTCCTCTTTCATGAGCTGTGGCGATGAATTCATCTATAAGTTGTTTAATATCGTGATCCATAAAAAGTACTTTGGTTGTATCGATATAAACTTCCGCTCCAGATGGAATTTTACGCAAAGTCTCTTTTAGAGACATCTTGTGTAGAAATGTCACATCTTTCTGGAATTTGATTAAAATTTCATTTCCGTTTTGGAAAACAGTAAAGACCGACGAATAATTTGTCAGTATTACGAAGACTAATCCCACTAAAGTACCTATAAAAATCCCCCACAATAAGTCGACGCCTACGACAACAGCAACCGTAACTAAAAAGGGAACCCATTGCTTCCAGCCTTCTGCAATTACCTTTTTGAAAGCGGAAGGATGGGCAAGTTTATAACCCGTGTACAATAAAACACTTGCTAAACAGGCTAATGGGATCTTGTTTAAATACAATGGCAAAGCTAGTACCGCTGCGAGAAGCAAGATACCATGGAAAAATCCTGACATACGGCTTTTTCCGCCGGAATAGACATTTGTAGAAGATCGTACAATCACCGAAGTAATCGGAATTCCGCCTAATAATCCACTGGTTACATTTCCCACACCTTGTGCTAAAAGCTCTCTATCTGGCGATGAAATTCGCTTTAAGGGGTCTAATGAATCTGTCGCCTCTAAGGATAATAAGGATTCTAACGAAGCGACAATCGCTAATGTCAAGGCGATGGAATACACTTTGGAATTCGTGAGAAAACTCCAATCAGGTGAAACTAATCCACTCCAAACCTCGCTAGTCGAAGCAAAAATGGGTAGGTTGACCATGTGGTCTTTCGAATCCCCTAAATACCAATCTGGCGCCCAAACGGCAAAGCTTTCATTCATCGCCACTCCCGCCAAAACCACAAATAAGGAGGCAGGAAGCGCGTTCATAAAACGAAATGTTTCACCTAGTTTCGTCCACGAAAACAGAATAATTAATCCGATGGCAGAGATGAGTAAGGCCCCAGCTTTCAGGGTAGCAAAGGAGGCTAAAATCTCCGTAAAGGTATTTTTACCATCTTTTTGGTTAAATTCTAATTCCCCAATAAAATCCAAATCATCTCCAATCGCATGTGGAATCTGTTTTAAAATAATGACAATTCCAATGGCCACTAGCATGCCTCGAATGACAGAGGAAGGGAAGAATCCCCCGATTTTACCCAACTTCAGCAACCCAAGTGCAATTTGAATTACACCGGCAATGATGACCGCTACTAAAAAGCCAGGGAATGAACCTAGTTCAATAATGGCTGTCGCGACGATGATCGTAAGTCCAGCGGCTGGGCCACTGACAGATAGTTCTGATCCCGATAAAAGAGAAACGATAGTTCCCCCCACGATACCAGCCACAAGGCCAGCTAACAAGGGTGCACCCGAAGCGAGTGCGATACCTAGGCAAAGAGGTAAAGCGACTAAAAAGACCGCGATTCCTGATTTCCAATCCCCTTTAATAAAGGATTGAATGTATTCTGATTGTTTCATAAGCTTGTTTAATTAATGAACGTATTAGTGTAATTAAACAGGAATATCAGGGGGAGTTAGGGGGGTACATATAAATCCTGCTGATAATATAAATTGTAGTTCAGCTAATTTATTTTTGGAAGGGATAATCTTAAATACAAAAATAGGATGAGAGCGAACAATCCCTTCTTCTTGGGGAAGCTCATCCTCTTCGGAATCTTCGTCATCCGAGTTTAAAGGGGGAAAGTTTGCCGGTTTGTGCTGTGAAATGGGTTCCTTGGTTTGAAAAATTATTTTAGACTGTTGATCCCGTTCTTGTATTAAAATAGGATCTGCTGTATCAAATTTATCTGCTCTATATTTCCATTCTTTTTTAAGACGGCCACCAGCACCTACCTCATGGTATTCACGCCAAATCCCCACCTTAACACTGTCATCTAATTTCCCCACTTCTTTTAAATTACCATTTACATAAAATGACTGATATGTCCCTCTAATTTTTCCAAATTGGCGCGGTATAACCTCTTTAATTTTCTTTTTAGAGGCATCATAATACTGAAAGTATGAGCCCTTTAAAAAACCTTTTTGATAATAAACTTTATTCTCTAATTCATTTTCTGGACCGTAATTTTCCCATCTACCATCTTTTACTCCCATAAAATAGAAGCCTTCTTCTACCAGTTTTTGATTGACATATTTCTTAAAGGCTCCATGGCAAATTTGTGCATTTTTGGCCTCTTTAAGTGGTATAGAAATAACACGGGATTGTGCAGGATCGAAAATGGAAATTTCTTGTAAATAAGGACTTAGGGCCTCGTCCTCCACATATTTTACGACATGTGCCTCCTCGGCAGTCATGCGAACACCGCTTCCATAGCTGCCTAATCTGATTTCCGTTTTGATCCCTGCATATTCATCTTTCGGTTGCAGTTTCTTTTTCGCGGTTTTTACTATTTTTTTGCCCAAATCCTTCACTCCAAGGCTTTCAATAAAGGCTTTGCTGTCTTCTTTGAATTTTTTAGCTTCCTTAGCTTTTTCTTCTAGTCCAGTGGATAGTCTACCATTAAATAACCCGTTTTCATGAACGCTCGTATCTATCAGCGGTTTGTTGGTAGAAATTACCCGATTCTGTGCTTGAGCAGATAAGCTCAGACATAGTAGTAGACCAAAAAGCAGAAAGCGAGAAAGCATTAATTTGCTTGAAAATATTTCCTAAAACTACGAATTAAACTTATTACCTGAGAGACTTTATGTATTTTTGCATGGATTTTTTTGAAGCCTTATTTGAATCATTCATTGGAAAAACAAGCAAAAATATATGTAGCCGGGCACCGAGGTATGGTAGGTTCTGCTATTGTAAGAAAATTACAACTTTTAGGTTACACGAATTTAGTGCTGAAAACTTCGGCTGAATTAGACTTACGTGACCAAGCGAAAGTAGCTGCCTTTTTCGCGGCAGAAAAACCTGACTTTGTTTTTTTAGCAGCGGCTAAAGTAGGTGGAATCGTGGCAAATAATACGTACCGCGCAGATTTTTTATACGAGAATTTAGCCATTCAAAATAACATCATTCACTCCTCTTTTGTGAATAAAGTAAAGAAGTTGATGTTCTTAGGGTCCTCTTGTATTTACCCTAAATTAGCACCTCAACCCCTGAAAGAGGCCTATTTATTAAGTGGTTATCTGGAGGAAACAAATGAACCGTATGCTATCGCGAAGATTGCCGGCATCAAAATGTGCGAGGCATACCGCGCACAATATGGGTGTGATTTTATCTCCGTAATGCCGACAAACTTGTATGGCCCTAACGATAATTATGATTTAGAAAACTCACACGTCTTGCCAGCGATGATTCGCAAGTTTCAGGAGGCTAAAGAACGAGGGGATGCTTCGATGACACTTTGGGGAACAGGCGCACCCATGCGGGAATTTTTGCATGCTGATGATTTAGCAGAAGCCTGTGTCTATTTAATGGAAACCTACAGCGATGCTGAATTGGTGAATATAGGAACTGGGATCGATGTGACGATTAAAGAATTAGCCGAAACTGTCAAGAAAATTGTTGGATTCGAAGGATCCATTCAATGGGATACATCGCGTCCCGATGGAACACCCAGAAAATTTATGGATGTATCTAAATTGCATTCTTTGGGCTGGAAACATAAAATCGAATTGAAAGACGGGATCGCATTAGCCTACCAAGATTTCTTAACGAATGTCAATATTCGCAAATAATGGTATCTAAAGAGTGGTTTAGTACCTGGTTTGATTCCCCTTATTATCATATTCTGTATGCGCAGCGGGACGAAAGTGAAGCGGCTAATTTTATTTCCTCCTTACAGCAAACTTTAAACTTAGCCAAAGGTTCACGCGTATTGGATGCTGCCTGTGGAAAGGGAAGGCATGCGATTACACTCAGTCAATTAGGCTTTTCGGTCGATGCATTCGATCTTTCGCCTGCTAATATTGAGGCAGCACAAGTATTCGAAAGCCCAGAACTTCTTTTTTTTGTGCACGATATTCGGGAGGCTTTGCCGCTCCAAAATGAGTACGATGCCATTTTTAATTTCTTTACCAGTTTTGGCTATTTTGACAATCGCAATGACAATCAAAAAGCCTTCGATACTTTCGCTGGGGGCTTAAAAAAGGGGGGAATACTCGTTCTTGATTTCTTTAATCCCACCTATGTATTAGCTAATTTAGTCTCTTCAGAAACGGTTGATCATCATGAAATATCGTTCCAAATCAAACGATGGTCAGAGGCGGGGTTCCTGTATAAATCGATTGATTTTACGGATAATGGTAAAAGCTATTCTTTTGTGGAAAAAGTGGAGTTAGTTACTAAAAACGATTTCGAGGCATACGCTGCTCAAGCGGGTCTTCAACTCGTTGATTTCAAAGGAAGCTATTTGCTAACTTCCTTTGATGAAATTAACTCGCCTAGAATGATTTTTATTTGGTCAAAAAATTAGTTTTTAGTGAATTTGATGGAAACAGACTCCTCTAATTCTGGAAAACTCAGGATATAATTTCCCCTATTCAGTTTAGAGACATCTAATTTGATCGCAAAATTCTCAGTCATACTCGTTTGTTCCTGAATGATCCTTCCTTGAAAATCACTAATGCGAATTCGGTAGTTCGAGGCGACATAATTTTTAGGTAGACCTACGGTTAACAGATGATTTGTTGGGTTTGGATAGGCATAAAAACTCGAGTTAGGATTATCTAACGTCGTCGCTAAAATGATAATCCCTAAAGAGGCTGAGGTAAGGCAGCCATTAGCATCCTTTAATCTAACCTTGTAAGTTCCATTTGAGGTGGGCTTATGAGTAGTTGAGGTGGCACCTGCAATGGCAACATCGTTAAAGAACCATTGAATTTCTGTTCCTGCTGATGACGTCAAAATACCATTATCAAAGGAGATCGTTGGCTCCACTGGAGTCGTTGTTGTAATAGCGCTAACGGGCGAAACAATTGGACACGACCCATTAAAGCTGGCATTTACTTGGTAATTTCCTGTAGTACTAACCTCTAATTTATTGGTTGTTGCTCCTACAATAGATACGCCGTTTTTCAACCATTGATAAGTTGGATTTCCAGAGGCAGCTGTTGCCGTAATTGTTAATTTATCTCCAACACATAATTTCGAAGCACCGGTAGGGCTAACAGTGATTACAGGGCTGGTTCCCGTCGTGACAGCCACTTGAACTCTAGGGCTTGGGCAGGCATAGGATTTGAATTTCATGCCATATAGATAATAAAACGCTGATTGAATTTCACCGCCGTTAAATAAAGCCCCTGTTAAAGTTAGTACTCCTGGAATGGTATAAGGATAACCAATGTTTGTAACAGCATTCACCGTATCTGCCTTCGTGCGGTTACTTCTAAAAATAGAAGCTCCATTGGAGCAAACATGAGATAAAACATAATTGCCTGCTTTAGGGAACGGTAAATTGAGGACAACGGTTTGACCGGGGTCTGTTTTATCGTCAATTAACTGGCTGCTTACTGTAGTCGAATTAGATTGCGTTCTGGTGGCTACTAAATCTTTACTAATAGAAGCAATTAATTCTCCCGTGTCTTTATTAAAAATACCGAAAGTGACCGTTCCAGAAGTTCCAATATAGACAGTCGCACTCTCTAGAATGGTGGGTTGTGTTACCACAAAGATGGGTTCTGGTCCAAAATTCGAATAATAACTACCACTACCAAAATCTGATTTAGCTGCAGGTCCTACCGTACCACTAAAGTTATCGAATGCAGCAAAGAAGGTACCTGTATTTGTTACCTTAAGCGTTGATCCAGAGCCAATTAAGGTATTGCCATTATACCATAAGGGGCTTCCATTCGAAGCGGAAAGTGTTAATTCTGTTGAATTAGCGCAAATAGTGCCTGTGACAACAGGAGGCGCCGGGCTACTTATTGTAATAGAGCTTGTGACAAGGTCGTTCGTTGTATTTTGATCTCCTGTCAGTTGACTACTTAATTGAAGCGAATAGGTAGTTCCAGCCACTAAGGTCATATTACCTGATAAGATGACATCCGCTTCTCGATTTGAAGACAAAGTACTGATGATTCCTGTAGCAGTTCCCACTAAAGTACTACCATTTTTGATCTCTAATTTGACAGTAACATTTGTTTGAGTCGCCGAACCTGAGTTTTTGACTCTCGCATTAAAGGTGGTATTCCCGGTACTTGCACAAAAACTTTCTGTTGATTGTGATACAGAAACAGCGCTGAAATCTTTAGATGCTTGTAGTATTTGAATGGAATAATCTTTCGTCTCACCTGAGCTAATACTGCCACAAGAAGGCGCTAAACTAGATCCTGATCCATTTTCAATTACCCAGCGCATCCGGTAGTAATTGTCTTGCTTTAAAGTGCTCGGGATTTTTACATTGCCAGTGGCGGTCGAAACAGTGGTGTTTAGGGAGTTGTACAATTCCTCTCCACTATCCGCAAAATCTCCATCTTGATTCCAATCAGCAAATAACTTTATTTGTCTAGCACTTGTATTTTTAAAATTAAATTTAGCGGCTATATTCTCACCTAGCTCAGCTTTAAAAACAGGATTAAGGCCCGTAGAATCTTTAGCAGTACCTAAGGTAAACGTTTGTAGGTTGCTCGTGTTCGTAGTAGGAGCAAGATTACAATAGGATGAACCTCCTATGCCAGAAACTGCTAATCCAAAGCCCTGAGGAATATTATTCTTTAAAACTCCTTTTTGGCTTACCGTTAAGGTGAAACTTTGACCTGGAAGGGGATTGTTTACTAAAATTTGTTCCACATTGTCGCGGACATTATCAGCAGCAACAGGCAATGCCTCAGGGGAGGCAGGGTTTAATGTAAAGGGAAAGAAAGTGGATGAGCCACTAGTCAATCGAATATCTAGATCGTTTACAAGACGAGGAGTCCTGTCATTTAACTGAGATGAAGTATTAGCCTCTGGATCTGTCCAGGCGATGGTGGCTTTCAATGGCCCTTTACCAGAACTGACAAAGGTATATGTTTTTATCTGACCTTGAATTAAACTACTTTCAGTCAATAAATGAGAGACACTTTTATTTTGAACAACCTCTGCAGCTTTATCTAACTGAATCAACCCAAAGCCTGTTTTGTAGTCTGGGCCAGGGGTTTCCATGTCTAAAGCCGTATGAATCGCTAGCGCTTTTAGCGTGGAGGCGAGCATGAAGCTGTTATTATTTAGACGATTGTATAATTGTTGAATCAAATAAAAAGATCCAGCCGCCTGTGGTGAAGCCATGGAGGTTCCTGATTTTGTTGAATAGGATTGGTCGTTTGCAACACCAGTGGAAAACATACTTGTTCCGATGGCCATGACATCTGGTTTAATTCTACCATCGTCTGTAGGTCCCCAACTTGTAAAACTTGAAATGGACACTTCAGATGCCTTCGTAGGAATTAATGAACTTAGGTTTGCCGCCCCTACGGTTAAGATATTTTTGGCTGTTCCGTTTGTAGAAATAATATCATAGCCATCATTTTTTGATCTGGCTATATTAGAAGAGTCGGTGGTGGATGCTTTTAAGAAATAATATTCTCCAGCAGCAGGTCCATTTTCACTTCTATTATTTCCGGCAGACTTGAAGATTAAATAGTTAGGACTATTGTACGCAATTTTGTCCCAGGCTTGTGCATTAGACTCATAGAGGCCAAATTTGACATCCTCAAAGGTGCTTACCGCATCATTTCCCCACCATTGCCATTTTTTCTTCGTTTCATCGTAAGTCCATCCTGCCTGATATCCGTACGAGTGATTACTTATTAATAAAGGAGAGGAAGCGGAGGCCGTACTCATTTCGGCATTATCGTTCGTATAATCCCAAACTTTTAAATCGGCTTCATAGGCCATACCTTTGGCATTTGGGCTAATTCCCGCTGCTACTAAAGTTCCAGCCACGTGTGTAGCATGATCACTCGTTCCTGTACTGGTCTGAGAAGGCTGCATGCTCGCACGTCCACCAAATTCCTGGTGCGTTGTTAATATGGCTCCACCATCCCACATTCCTAGTTTGCCTTTGATTGAATCTGATTTACCTGTTAATCCTAAGGAAAGACTTCCACCAGGGTAAAGCAGATTTGTTTTGGTCATTTTTGCAGCTTGGCTATTTGATTCCGTACGTAAATAAAGGGCTTCGCCTATTTCTGAAAAACCTTGAAAAGTAAGAACTTTACCTTCACCAAGTGTTCGAGTCAGTGGAATTCCTCTTTTTTTAGCTAGCTCTTGTGAAGCATGGTAAATAGAATCCTGTTGTCTACCAAAACGCAAACCGCGCTCCTTTCTGAAGTCATCTTGTGCGAAGGCGGAGAAACTTAACAGTAAAATAAGTAGTATGTGAATCTTCATAGTTGCTAATTTACTAAATTATTTTATTTCTACTTTAAACGTTTTTCGATGTAAAATTGTTAAACCTTTTTCTAGTATGGCTTTTCGATGTTGCAGTGTAGGATAGCCAGCATTTTTTTCCCAGCCATAGTCTGGGTGCTCTTGAGCCGCTTTTTCCATGAGTTCATCGCGATGGGTTTTAGCCAAAATGGAAGCAGCTGCAATAGAAAAGTATTTTGAATCCCCCTTGATAATGCAAGTATGTGGAATAAGAGGATAGCTATAAAATCGGTTGCCGTCAACCAATAAATGTTCGGGTCGATGCGCAAGTTGATCTACTGCTAAATGCATAGCTAGAATACTAGATTTTAAAATATTGATTTCATCTATTTTAGCCGCACCTACCTCGGCAATGGCAAAATCGATCGCATATTCCCGCACTAATCGTTTTAATTCGTTGCGCTGGCGCAAGCTCATCTGCTTCGAATCCGTTAAAAAAGGGTGATGAAAATCTTTAGGTAAAATAACGGCTGCGGCCACGACTGGACCTGCTAAACATCCTCTTCCTGCTTCATCTAAGCCGGCTTCTAGTCCAATTGGAGAATAAAAGGGGAGTAATGCTGACATTTATCTTTCAAACAACAATCTTTTTCCTTTAACGGTCTCATTAAATGAACCTTTTGAATAGGCTAAATGCCCTGATACAAAAGTATGTTCAATCGAAGCGGACAAGGTCTGTCCCTCTAGAGGAGACCAGCCACATTGGTAAAGGATATTGTCCTTTGATACAGTCAAAGGTTTATTCAAATCTATGATCGCTAAATCTGCCCAATATCCTTCTCGGATGTATCCACGTTCTTCTATTTGGAAACAATCCGCCACGGCATGGGCTGTTTTTTCGGCGATTAGTTCAAGGCTGATATGACCTTCTTTGGCCAATTCAATCATCAATAACAAAGGGTGCTGCACTAAGGGCAAACCAGACGGCGCTTTCCAAAACTCCTGTGATTTCTCTTCCCAGGTGTGCGGTGCATGATCGGTAGCAATAATATCTAATTCCCCAGACACCAATGCCTTGCGCAAAGCCATCTTGTGACGCGCATCTTTAATGGCTGGATTGCATTTAATTTGATTGCCCAGTGTATCATATTGTGCCGCATCGAACCACAAATGGTGGACGCAAACTTCTGCCGTAATACGTTTATCTCTCACTGCTTTTCCCGTCTCAAACAAGGCTAATTCCTCCTCCGTCGAGATGTGCAGAATGTGCAAACGCGTGTTGTTTTTCTTCGCTAAATCCACTGCCATGGAAGAGGACAAATAACAGGCTTCCTCGTTGCGGACCAATGGATGTATGTAAGCAGGGGCATTTTCCGGGTATTTTTCCTTGAAAACAGTTGTGCGTGCTCGAACAGTGGCTTCATCTTCGCAGTGCGTTGCGATGAGCATTTCGCAGCTGGAGAATAACTTCTCTAAGGTCTGCGCATTATCTACGAGCATATTTCCCGTCGAGGACCCCATGAAGATTTTCACTCCGCATACATCGCGGGGATTTGTCTTTAAAACTTCCTCTAAATTATCGTTGCCAGCCCCCATAAAGAACGAGTAGTTTGCCAAAGATCCAGCCGCCGCAATCGCGTATTTATCTGCCAATAATTCCTGTGTTAAGGCATTGGGAAAGGTATTGGGCATCTCCATAAAACTGGTAACTCCCCCAGCCACCGCTGCGCGAGCTTCGCTAGCGATAGTCGCTTTATGCGTTAAACCAGGCTCTCTGAAATGCACCTGATCATCGATCATACCCGGAAAAATATGTTTTCCACTGAGGTCTAGGATGAGCTCATCTGGTAGAGGACTCATGTCTGGAGCAATTTTCGATATCCGTCCGTTTTGTATCCGAACATCCGAATGTATCGTTTTGCCTTCGTTGACGATTTGGCCGTTCTTTAAAAGAAAATTAGTCATTGAGATCCGTAATTTTAAATTCAGTCCGCCGGTTTTCTTGGTGTGCCTCTTCACTACAATCAACCCCATCGGTACAGCCATTGATTAACTGTGATTCACCATACCCTTTAGCCTTGATTCTATTCGCGCTTATTCCATGATCGATGATGTATTTCACCGCAGAATCAGCTCGTCTTTGGGATAATTTTAGGTTATAGGATGTAGAAGCGCGCGAATCTGTATGAGACCCAAGTTCGATGGAGATTTCTGGATTGTCTTGTAAAACTTGAACAATTTTATCTAGTTCCAGTGCCGCATCCGCTCGAATTACAGCTTTATCTAAGTCATAATAGATCGGATTAACCCCAAACATCGCCCCTAATTCTTCCCCGATTTCTGCAATTCCTAAAGTGATTTTATGATCAAATGTCGTATCCGTTAATTCTTTTTTCAAAAGCTGTTTAGGGATCTCTTTTCCATCTAACAAAAACTCACTCCGTTTTGTCAAGAATTTCTCTTTACTCGCATTAAAACTGATTTGGTCAGCAGGGTTTAAGTCGATGATGGGTAAGAATCCTTTGGCATCACTATACAGCACAGGTTGAATCTCTCCATTGCGTTTAATTCCCACCTTTGCGTTCGCAATAGGCTTATTTCGGCTGTTTAGAATTTGCGTTCGCAAGTGGTATAGCGCTACCTTAGCCGGCTCCGTGCTTTCTGCAATCGTGGTTTCATTAGACCACCAACGGTCCTCTGAACTAGTTGATTGAAAGAAATAGATATCATCGTCTCCCTTACCCCCGGTTCGATTTGAGCTAAAATAGCCTTGATTCGTTTCAGATAAAAAAAGGCCAAAATCATCTCCTGAAGAATTCATTGGAACGCCAAGGTGCTCCACTTGTATCTCCTCATCCCTGCGTGTAGCAACAAAAATATCTAGGCCACCTAAACTAGGATGCCCATCTGATGAGAAAAAAAGTTTACCGTCCTCTGATACATAAGGGAATAGCTCATTTCCACGTGTATTGATGCTAGAGCCTAAATTAATAGGTTTTCCAAAACGACCCGAGTTATCCATCGGGGCTCTATATAAATCCAAGCCACCTTTTCCTCCTCTGCGATTCGAACTAAAATAAAGGGATTTTCCATCTCGCGAGAACGATGGGCTGCCGTCCCACCCTAAGGAGTCAGAAATAGGCAGGCGCTCTGGTACTGACCATATTCCGTCTCTTTGGGACGAAATATATAGATCTACATCTGGGGAGGGGTCTTTACTTTTTCCGGAGTTTCCTCTAGCAAATACCATCGTTTTGCCATCTTTCGAAAAGGTAGGTGTGCCCTCATTTGCGTTGTCATCTACAAGAATTGGACTAAAAACCTCTACTTGTTCAATTTCAGTCGGACTTTTTAAGCGAGCCTTGTATAAACCTAGATAAGGGAGCCCATTGTTTTTGTAGATTAATGGCTTTTTAGAGCTAGTTAAAATGAGTTCCTCCCCATTTTTTATAGGGCCAAATTCTGCCTGTTTCGTATTTCCAACCAAGCCCTGAATTTTAACTGGGCTAGGATTTTTATTGTATTCCCCGACGGAAGGGAGGTTTTCTAATTCAATTTCTGCTTTGATGGCATACTCACGTGAGCTGGGTTTGCTGGCAATAAATTCCTGTAAATATTTTTTGGTTTCGGCGTATTTGCCGTTTGCTTTAGCAGAATAGGCTAAATGTAAACTAAGGAGTGGATCTTCATTCCCTTTTTCTTTTGCTATCAAATAATAAGGCCCAGCAAATTGAATGCGATTCGACAGCCGATACGATTCTGCCACTAAATAATTCGTTTCTGCTGACCTGTAATTTCTATCTGCTAATGGTTTTACGTCTCGGATGGCCCATTCATATTCCCCTAATTCGAAATTTTCTATGGCTGTTTTAAATAATCGGGCATCAGAATTGCAGGCATTTAGTAATCCCACTATCAGGAAGAGATAGAGGTAAGTAGCTGGTTTAAATGGCTTTATGCTGTTCATAGATGATTAAGCGAATATAAAAATAAATACAAAACCGATTATATTCTGTACCTTTGCCTAAATTTCGACAATCGAAAGCAAGATGACAAACGTTCGTCATCTTTTATTCCCAGCAGTGATGTTGTATCTAATATGAGAAAAAGAATTTCAAACGACGATAACCGTCGTGACAGCCGACCATCAGAAGGTCGCGCATCAACAGACAGATCTACAGGTAGATCTTCAGGCAGATCAGCGGCACGCTCCACGGGAGGCCGTGATTTTAACGGGCCGCGTAATGACTCTAGTGCCCCTCGTGAATTCAGAGGTCCACGCAACGACTCTAGCGCGCCACGTGCACCTAGATCTGAATCAACTAATCGTTTTTCATCAGAGCGCAAACCATACCAAGGCGGCGGCGAACGCAAGCCATACCAAGGCGGAGATCGTAAACCATTTGATGGAGAGCGCAAACCCTATCAAGGAGGCGAACGTAAGCCTTATC
>CANLVU010000037.1 GCA_947494535.1 Cytophagaceae bacterium | reverse complement strand
GCTGGCTCGGCTTTTGGCTTCTTAACCTCTGCCACTGCCGCTTTTTTCTCCTCCTTAGGTGCGTCTTTCTTTTCTGATTTAGCATCTGATTTTGTCTCAGCTACAATCTTCGTTGCCTCCCCCTTCTTTATTTCTGGTAAGGCAGGTTTTACAACCTCCACTTTTTTCACTTGACGCGCTTGACGAAGTTTACGCTCTCTTTCAATACTTTTTTGGATCTCTCGCTGCACGATTCCCGCAATTAGATTATCCAATTTGCGAACGGCTAATTTTTTGCGCTCTAGCTCTGTCTTTAACTTTTTTTCTTGCTGAGTTAAAACCGTAACTACTTTATCTTCTTTTGTTTTTAATACCTCTAACTTCTTCTTCTCCCCCTCTTTCTCTACGAGCACTTTTTTCTCCTCCTGCTTTTTATAAACAACTTTCTGCTCTTGAGTCATTAAATCCTGACGTGTTTTATAGATCAAATCTGCTTGCTTTTTGCGATTGGATGAATAATGACGGAGGTAATCAAAACGGCGAACAAACTGCCCAATATCATTTGAGAGCAACAGAAAGCTCATCTTATTATAGACAGACGACGTTTTTTGTGCCTCATAGATCATCAAGGCATACTGCTTCTTTAAACGCTCTAATTTTGCCTTTAACACATCGCCTTCATTACGCAATTTTTGTGCCTCCTCCGCTAAGATTTGTTGATTTTGCTCCAGAACAGTGATCTGCTTTTTCTGTACCCCGATCTGCTCTTTCAACACATTAAGCTTTCCTATAGAGGCTTTTTTCTTCTTCGAAGTTCTAGAAATGATCGAATTAAGCTCCTTGATTTTAGATAAATTATCTTTCTTCTGCTGCTCTAAAGCTGCTTTCTTATCTGTCTGTGCGAAAGATGAACTGGATAAAAGGAACGCAAATAATAGTAAAAGGTATTTCAAGGCTTTAATAGTTTGGCTGGTACTTTAAAGGGAAATTCCAAAGGGGTATCTAACAACTCAACTTTAGAATATTTTATCGTAATTAAGGTCTGATTCACCTGATTTTCTTTGTTCTTTACGTCTAAGGTGATTGAACTAGAGAAGGGGAAAATCGCGGAATTCAAATTTGCAAAATCCTCGTAATCCAAGGTCATTTTGTTGGATGATGGAAGATCACTCACAGACAATTTCTTCAATTTCCGATTAGGACCTACCCAGTTATTAACCTCTATGTGCCCCTCTTGCTGTTTCACTAAGAAATTTTCATTCTCGCGAACCACGCGGCGCGTATTATTTTTCTTATAGGGTTGGTTGCCTACGATCATGTTTTGGATCAAATCATAGTTGACCTTAAAACCTAAACTCGTACTTAAACTATCGTAGGTTAGATTCGTGTATTCGTTATTAATCTTATGGTAAAATTGAACGCGTTCTTTCGTGAATAAAACGGCAGCACCGGAAATCATCGAAACGGAAATATTCGCCCAGATAATGCTATCCTTCTTCATTCGAATATCTACGATATAGGTATCTGAATTGTCTTTGGTCTTCCAAACCACTTTCGATTTCGCCTTCAAATAGGTGAAATTCAAGTCATCTGTAGCAGATTGTTGATCAACGCTTTCGACAGGAGCAGCTGGGGCTGGGGCCACGGCTGGAATGGTATCTACCCGAATGCTGTCAGCCTTAGGAGTCTGAATCGTAGCCACTGTAAGCTTAGGAGCGCAGGCGCCTAAAAGAAACAGCAGTACAAGACTAATCAGAATCCGCATAGGGAGGAATTTTGGTAACAAAAATAGCTCAATTTTCGGGAATTTGACGTAATCGGATCTTTTTATCTACAGTTTCACGAGCTGGATCTACCCGTAAAGCTTCTTTCCATGCCTCGAGCGCTTTATCTACTAATTTCAAGCGAAAAAGTACATCTCCATAGTGTTCCCACAAAGTGGCCGATACATTTTCTTTGTCTTTTAAAGCGGCTTCCATCGCTACGCGCGCTTCCGGATAGCGTTTAAGTTCATACAATACCCAAGCACGGGTATCTAAATAGGTGCCGTTGTTCGGATGATCTTTGACCAGCCGCGCGGATAACGAATCTGCTAGCGCTAATTTTTCTTTTCTGATCGACAAGAAATAACTGTAATTATTCAATACATGATCGTCTTTTGGATTAGCAGCTAATGCTTTTTCGAAGGCCGCATCTGACGCGGAATTATTTCCTAAAGCTTGGTAAGCATCTCCTAAAATCGGATAAGCCCAAGGAGCCATTCGGGGGTAATTTTCCAGTGCCTCTAAGGCGTGTTCCACTACCGCCTCTTTTCGATTTAATTCCCAATCTAATTGAATGATTCGTACCCAAAGCTCTTCTTGAACAGGACCTAAATCAGCTGCTTTCAAATAATACGCATTTTTCTCCGCCGCATTTTTACTTTCATCGCCCTTAAATAAAAACACGAACTGCTTCACCCGGATCATGTCAGGTTCCACATCGAAGCGATGATCGTCGTAAGCCAGGAGTTTTTCAAAGCATTCCAATGCCTTTTTATATTCCTTATTCGCTAAGAGTAAGTCCCCATATAACAGACCGTAATCGAAAGAATAGGGTGATAATAGATGTGCCTTTTCTGCATTGGTGCGGGCGGAGGTAAGTTGCTTGTCAGCGAGGTAGCTTTTGGCCAAATAATAAAAGACCGCCGGCTCTTGCGTCTGCACTTTAGCTAACTTCTCGAAAACTAAAATCGCTTCACCAAAATCCTCCTTCATGTAATGCTTCATCCCGTCCACCAGCATTGATTCAGGCTGCGCTCCTTTTTGCGCCTCTTTTTGCGCTGAAGCCGGCAAAAACCCACAAAGCAATAAGAATAAGCACGTGAGTTTCCGCATCATTTTAGGCTACCGTAACATTCACAAACAAGTTAGACTCCTCAAAAGTAATTTCAGTCGAAGCCGAATCCACCCACTCCAAACTCAAGGCTTGCACCTCTTGCGAGATATAGGCTTTAAATTCGTTCAAGCTGGCCGTCCATTCTTCGTCCGAACGCTGCACTTGGATATTTATTTTGTCGGTCACATCGAAACCAGAATCTTTACGCAAATTTTGGATACGGTTCACGAATTCACGTGCATTCCCCTCGCGAACTAATTCCGGAGTTAATGTATTGTCTAACGCGATCGTCAATCCGCCCTCACTCGCCGTCAAATAACCTGGCATATCTTCTGTCAAGATTTCAATATCCGCTAATGCGATCTCAAAACCTTGAATCTTGGCAGATCCCGCTGATTCAATCGAAGCTAAATCCTCTGATGACATTCCCGTGATGGCCTCCGCAACCACTTTCATATCTTTGCCAAACTTAGGCCCTAGAGCCTTGAAATTAGGTTTCACTTTCTTGTTCAATACCCCAGAAGCGTCATTCAAATAATTAACCTCTTTCACGTTTACTTCTGATTTGATCAGATCTTCCACGCGACGGATTTGGTCTCTTACCGACTCTTGCAACACAGGCACTAATACTTGCGCTAACGGCTGACGCACTTTTAAGCGGTGTACCTTACGAATCGAGTGAACTAGCGAGCAAATGCCTTGTGCTAATTCCATCGAGGTTTCTAAAGCTGGATTTTGTAGGCTTGGGTTTACTTTGGCAAAATGCGTCAAGTGAACCGATTCTTTGCCCGTCAAATTCTTGTACAACCATTCCCCATAGAACGGCGCGATAGGCGACATTAATTGCGCCACCGTCTCTAAACAATGGTATAAAGTCTCGTAAGCCGCTTGTTTATCTGCATTGATCGCCTGATTTGCCGTTTCTGGATTCCAGAAGCGACGGCGTGACAGACGAACATACCAATTAGACAAATGATCACACACAAAATCTTGGATCGCACGACCCGCCTTCGTAGGCTCGTAGGTTTCGAATGCCTCATCGACTTCAGCGATCAAATTCATTAGTTTAGATAAAATCCAACGATCTAATTCCGTTAAATCCTCCTCTTTAATGCCTTTTTGCTCGAATCCATCTAGATTCGCATACAAGGCAAAGAAATTATAGGTATTCGTCAGTGTGCCAAAGAACTTATTGCGCACCTCCGTAATCCCAGCTAAATCAAACTTTAAATTATCCCAAGGCTGCGCATTGGTGATCATGTACCAGCGCGTGGGATCTGCTCCGTAAGCTTTTAAGGTCTCGAATGGATCGATGGCGTTGCCTAATCGCTTAGACATCTTATTTCCGTTTTTGTCCAAAACCAATCCCGTCGAAACGACATTCTTGAACGCCACAGAATCCTCTACCATACTTGAAATCGCGTGCAACGTAAAGAACCAGCCACGCGTTTGATCCACCCCTTCCGAGATGAAATCCGCCGGATAGCTCTGCTTAAATATATCTTGATTTTCGAATGGATAGTGCCACTGAGCAAACGGCATCGCACCTGAATCGAACCAAACGTCAATCAAATCCAATTCCCTTGTCAACACATTTCCTGTCGCAGAAAGCAAGAATACCTCATCCACAAATGGCCGGTGTAAATCTGCCTCGCCAGCCGCTAAGGCCTTTAAAAAAGCTGCATTACCTGCTGATTGCGTCGAGGTTAAAGTCCCAGAAGCCTGCGCCTTCTCAATCTCCGTTTTCAATTGCTCTAACGAACCGATGCAGATTTCCTCCGAACCATCTTCCGTCCGCCAAATAGGCAACGGCGTTCCCCAATAGCGAGAACGAGACAAATTCCAGTCCACTAAATTCTCCAACCAGTTCCCGAAACGACCCGTTCCAGTCGACTCCGGCTTCCACTGAATCGTCTTGTTTAAGGCGATCAATTTATCTTTTACCGCCGTCGTCTTGATGAACCAAGAATCCAATGGATAATACAATACCGGCTTGTCCGTTCTCCAGCAATGTGGATACGGGTGATCAAATTTTTGAACGTTAAATGCTTTATTTTCGGTCTTTAACTGAATCGCAATGCGCTCATCCACTGACAAATATTTGTCGCGACCTTGTTTCAAGCGCTCTGCCTCTTTCTCTTCGTCCGTTAAGTAAGCTTCTTTTACCGGTTCCAAAGCGTAGTCCGTCACCTGCGCCACAAAACGGCCCTGGCGATTAACCAATGGCACTTCTTTGCCATTTTCATCGGTAATTAAAAGCGCTGGAATGTTATTTTGGGCTGCGACTCTAAAGTCATCTGCCCCAAAAGTCGGTGCCGTGTGCACCATACCCGTTCCATCTTCTGTTGTCACAAAGTCCCCTAAAATCACACGGAACGCTGGCGCCGATGGCTGCACATACGGCATTAGTTGCTCGTATTCTACCCCCTCTAAATCAGATCCTTTGCAAGTCGCAACGATCTCATATGGAATCGCTTGAGACTTTTTCTCTGCCGCTTCGTAGGCCGCAAAGTCACCGTTTTCGGCGGCTGCTTGGAAGTAGTTTTTAACTAAATCTTTGGCCAAAACCACATGAACCGGCACGTAGGTGTACGGATTGAAGGTCTTCACTAATACATAGGTAATATTCTTTCCAGCCGTCAAAGCGGTATTCGATGGCAAAGTCCAAGGCGTGGTCGTCCAAGCCAATAAATAGACCGGCGCATCGCCCGAAGCCTTGAATAAAAACTCGGATTTCGCATTCTTGATTGCCTTAAATTGCGCTGTCAAGGACGTATCCTTCACATCACGGTAGCAACCCGGCTGGTTTAATTCGTGGGACGAAAGACCCGTTCCCGCGGCTGGCGAATAAGGTTGAATCGTATAACCTTTGTACAATAAACCTTGATCGTACAAGCGCTTCAATAAGTTCCAAACACTCTCAATATAGTTCGCCTGGTAGGTCACATACGGGTTTTCTAAATCAACCCAGTAGCCCATTTTCTCCGTTAAACTATTCCATTGATCCGTGAATTTCATCACCGTCTCACGGCATTTTTTATTATATTCTTCGACCGAAATACTCTTGCCAATATCTTCTTTCGTAATGCCTAATTCCTTCTCTACCTGCAATTCCACCGGCAAACCGTGTGTATCCCAGCCCCCTTTACGCTTTACCTGCTTCCCTTTTAGGGTTTGGTACCGGCAAAAAATATCCTTAATCGCCCGCGCCATCACGTGGTGAATACCTGGCGTTCCGTTTGCAGAAGGTGGTCCTTCAAAAAACGTAAACGTAGGCTGTCCTTCTCTAGTGGAGATGGATTTTTCAAAGATGTTATTCGCGTTCCAGAAATCTAGAATTTCATCTGCCAAAGCGGCGTAATCTAAATTTTTGTATTCCTTAAAGCTCACAGACGTGTGGGGTTAAAATGAAAAAATTGGCAAAATTGAGGCAAAAATACAAAATTATACGGAACATCTCACGCGAAGATTTGTATTACGAACGCAATTAACTAGGTTTGAATATGAAGAAGGCTGAGATTCGAAAAATAGTGTTGGAACAGCGCGCTCTACTAGAGGAAAGAGATTTTCTCGAACGCTCCCAGCGCGTCATCGAGACCTTAGCTCCTTTATTACACCCTGGCAAAACCATCGCCAGCTTCAAGGCCATCCCACATCGCAACGAAATTAGTCTAGATTCGCTTAAAGGCGACTTTGCTTTTCCTCGCGTCATTTCGGCCGCAGAAGGAACGATGGAAATGTCAGTTTCGAAAACGTTCGCTAACTCGGACTGGGGAATTCCTGAACCGCTAGGCGGATCCGTTCTAGCACCAACCGATTTCGACATCGTGTTAATCCCATTACTCGCATTCGACGTCGCCGGAAACCGGGTGGGCTACGGTAAAGGCTTTTATGATCGATACCTGTTGAATTGCCGGCCAGATTGCCTCAAAATAGGCATCAGCCTTAGCGATCCCGTAGACCTCATTGATGATGTAGAAAGCCACGACATTCTCTTAGATATCGCCATTTGCCCAGCAAAATTGTACGATTTTCGGTAGTTTTCCTTTCGATTACCCATTTTAAGCCCTAATTTTGTAGGCTAAAATCCCAGCTTTGCTTTGAAAATCAGGAGCTTACTTTTCTTTTTGCTAATTGCTACCATCAGTGCTTGGGCGCAGGATAAGAAATTAATCCCTATTGAAGAGGTGCAAGGGGTTTGGACGAGGAGGTTTCAGTATGACAGGCATTTGATTGATCACCCTTTGGCTTTACAAATACCCTTAATGGAGGCCAGAGATCCGGAAGTCAATGTGGAGTTCTTGAAATTCAAGCGTCAACGTAAACTTTCTAGTTGGTTAGCCGGTTTCTCTACTGTATTCGCTTTTTCGACTTATTTGAGTAAAGGAAACATATCAGAGGGCTTTTACTGGTCAGCGGTAGGAGGTGTGGCATTAGCAAACGTCTACATAGGAACCGTTAGCAATAGACACTTCAACAAAGCATTAAAAAGATATAATGAATTAAGTAAAGCCCAAATGGGTGTTAAAGTAGGATCTACCGGGTCCATTGGAGTAGGAATCACATATCCATTATAAAAAAAATAGAATGAAAGTTGCAGTAGTAGGCGCCACTGGACTAGTTGGCGGAGAAATTTTGAAAGTATTAGCGGAAAGAAATTTTCCTGTTTCCGAGATAATTCCGGTAGCATCCGAGCGTTCGATCGGTAAAAAGGTGAATTTTAAAGGCCAAGACTTCACGGTGGTGGGTTACGAAACAGCGATTTCGATGAAACCAAACGTGGCCATTTTCTCTGCAGGTGGAAGCAGCTCCCTTGAAATGGCTCCTAAATTTGCCGCGGCTGGCATCACCGTAGTGGACAACTCGTCTGCTTGGCGTATGGACCCTACGAAGAAATTAGTCGTTCCTGAAATAAACGCGAGTACCTTAACTTCAGCAGATAAAATCATTGCAAACCCAAATTGCTCGACCATCCAAATGGTAGTCGTGTTAAATCCTTTGCACAAAAAATATAAAATCAAGCGTGTAGTCGTTTCTACCTACCAATCCGTAACGGGAACAGGTAAAGCAGCAGTCGATCAATTATTTGATGAGCGCGCTGGAAAGACAGATTATGCGAAAGTGTATCCACATAAAATCGACTTAAATGTGTTGCCACATATCGATGTTTTCCAAGATAATGGCTACACGAAAGAGGAGATGAAGATGATTTTAGAAACGAACAAAATCATGATGGACGACTCCATCAAGGTGACAGCTACGACTGTTCGTATTCCTACGATCGGTGGTCACTCCGAAGCGGTAAATATTGAATTTTCAACCGATTTCGATTTAGCTGAGGTACGTGCGATCTTGGAAAAAGAAGAGGGAATCATCGTGCAAGATGATCCGAAAAACTTTTTATATCCGATGCCGATTACAGCACACGGAAAAGATGAGGTTTTTGTAGGTCGTATCCGCCGTGATGAATCCCAAAAGAACACCTTAAATCTTTGGATTGTAGCAGACAACTTACGAAAGGGAGCTGCAACAAATGCCGTTCAAATTGCAGAATACTTGGCAGCACACCATTTGATCTAATGACCAGACTCAGCGTCAATATCAATAAAATGGCCACCTTGCGTAATTCGCGTGGTGGAAATAACCCGGATTTGATCCAGGTGGCGTTGGATTGCGAACGTTTTGGTGCACAAGGCATTACAGTTCACCCACGACCAGATGAGCGTCACATACGTTATGCGGATGTGTATGCCTTGAAAGAGAAGGTGACGACGGAGTTTAACATAGAGGGAAATCCTATGGAAGCCTCTTTTGTGGAATTAGTTTTAGCCGTTAAACCTGAGCAGGTGACCTTAGTGCCAGATACATTAGGCCAAATCACCTCCAACCACGGCTGGGATACCATTCAACACCAAGAATTATTGAAGCGATTAATCGCACCTTTCAAGGAAGCAGGCATTCGAACCTCTATCTTCGTGGACCCTGTCCTCGAAATGGTCGAAGCTGCTGCTACCACAGGAACGGATCGCATCGAGTTATATACGGAACCTTATGCGAATGAATTCCCTATCAATCCTACGCAAGCCGTTGCCTCTTACCGAAAAGCAGCTTTCAGAGCACAGCAAATCGGCTTAGGCATAAATGCAGGACACGATTTAAGTCTAGAAAATTTAGCCTTCTTCGCGTCGAATGTAAATCCTCTCGACGAAGTTTCCATAGGACACGCCTTAATCTGCGATGCCCTGTATTACGGACTAGAGAATACGATTCAACTCTATCGCAGACAATTAAAAGCATAAAAAAAGGGGCTTCAGTATACACCGAAGCCCCTTTTAAATATGGTTATCAATTACTCTACTGCACCAGTAAGCACAACCGCGCCACCAGCAACTGATAATTTAATTGTCTGCACTTTTCCAGCTGCACGCCCAAAAGTAATTTCCGCCTCATAACCTTGTAATGACGTTGCAAACATATCTGGCGTAGATGCCGGTGTTAAAACCGCTGCTTCAGATGGATTAGCATCCGATGAAATCATCAATTTACCGTCTTTAGCAACCACAATCATTTTCTTAACGTATTCGTTATCAGCCATTTTAAAGGTAGCTGCATAATCAGCGATCCCACCAGAAGAAGCAGACGCAACTGCAGCACCTGCTTTAACACCTTCTAAAGTTTGACCTTGTGCTTCGATTTTCAATTTTGTTACCGCACCGGCGACACGTGTAAAACTAATATCGCCTCCCATTCCACCTAAGACAAATGCGTCTGGCTTAGAACCAGCTGTTAATTCTGTATCAGGGAATCCTTCCGCTGACATAATTAATTTTCCTTCTTTGTCCGTTAATTTCAAGACTTTAACATAAGGATTATCGCTCATTGTGTATTCACCCGCATAATCAGCGGCTTTTTGAGCAGTAGAAACGAAGGCCAAACAAGTCAGGGCCATAGCTGACACAATAAAACGTAGATTTTTCATTTTTTTTTGAAGTTTAGGATCTCAAAATTAAGAATTTAAATGAGCTTCCAAATTATGTCACCGTTATTTATTCAAAAACTGATAAAATTTTGGATGTAAAAAAGATTTATTTAATTTGCGCAAACAAAAGCAACCAATTCGCCCATTTAGACCCTACTGCATGAGATAAACCTCTACATTAACCATTTTACTTTTTTATGAGCAAAATACCCGTTAATGATGCAGCGTTAATTTCTGCCTACATCCAAGGTGATTCGAAAGCGTTCGAAACGCTACTTAATCGTAGCAAATCAAAAGTATATACGACCATTTATTTAATTGTGAAAGACCGCTACGTGGCGGAAGATCTTTTGCAGGAAACTTACATCAAAGCTTTGGACGTCATTAACCAAGGCAAATACAATGAAGAAGGGAAATTTCTTCCCTGGATTGTGCGTATCGCGCACAATATGGCCATTGATCACTTCCGAAAAGAGAAGCGTTATCCTAAAATTGTATTGGATGATGGCTCGCCACTTTGGAATAGTTTTCAATTTTCTGAAGAAAGTTCAGAGGACAAACAATTAAAAGAAGATTCGATCGTTAACATCAAGGACTTGATAAAAAAGCTTCCTGATGAGCAGCGCGAAGTACTCGTGATGCGTCATTACGAAGAATTAAGCTTCCAAGAAATTGCCGATTTAACCCATGTTAGTATTAATACCGCATTAGGGCGCATGCGTTATGCGCTCATTAACCTGCGTAAAATGTTAGAGAAACAAAACCTTGCCTATGACAAAAAACTCTACCCCAAATGACCTGATTAAACACCTTTATGAGCCTGAAATAGGGTTCCAGCAAACATTAAATGAAGACGAGAAGCAAGAGCTTGCTCGTTTAAAACAGGTCCAAAACTTGCTGAATTTGGCTTATACTGAGCCCTCTGAAAAGAGCATAGAGAACATTCTCGAACATGCTCGTAAGAGTAAAAAGCCCCTAGCACACTAGGGGCTTTTTTATTCAAAAAATCTCGCTAATTTTAGCAAAAAACTAATCAAACGAATGGAAGCAGCTAAAGTGGACCTATTTATCATGACGCATGGGAAGAGTTTTGAAACGCATCAATTGTCCTATATTCGAGAAAAACTGCTTGAATTAGATGATTCCCAATGGATTATATTACAACATGTACAAATTAAAGACCCCGTTCTCAGTCTGATCGTGTCTATTGTAGGTGGTGGTTTAGGGATTGATCGATTTCTTATTGGAGATACTGGATTAGGTATTGCTAAATTACTTACCTGCGGCGGAATCGGGATTTGGGCAATCATTGATTGGTTTTTTATTATGGACGCAACCCGCGCCAGAAACTTTACCAGATTACAAGCCTATTTAGTCTAATGACCCGCCAGCAGCTCTACAAAACGATCATGATTGCATGCTCTGCTGGATTTATTTATTTGTGGTCTGGCATAAGCTTTACCTGTTTTTTCAAAACAATCACCGGCATTCCTTGTCCTGCCTGCGGAACGACTCGCTTTATTTTAGGGGATTTCACTCATGGAAACCCGCTCGGAATCATCGTAGGATCAGCCATGCTTCTACCTATTGGCGTAATTTATGACCTGTTCACAGGAGGTGATTGGGTATTTCGGATGTATCTTTGGGTGGAGAAAAAGTGTCGCCAGCCTTTGCTTGCTGCTATTTTGATTGGGTTCGTGGTGTTGAATTGGATTTGGACGATAGCTAAAGGATTATAATGTTAAAGAAGGAGCGATTTCAGGCATTTGTGGAACATTTTTCGACGCGATTTCCCGAAGCGGAAACGGAGCTCCACTATACAAATCCGTTTGAATTATTAGTTGCGGTCGTGTTGTCTGCGCAATGCACCGATAAACGAATCAACCAAGTCACTCCTGCCCTATTCAAGCGTTTCCCCGATGCAAAATCTCTCTCAGAATCTAGTGTGGAAGAGATTTTCTCCTACATCCGCTCCGTCTCCTATCCGAATAATAAGGCGAAACATCTCTTAGGTTTAGGCCAAAAAATCACCGACCAATTCGCCGGCGAAGTACCTGAAACGATGGACGATTTACAAAGTTTACCAGGCGTAGGCCGAAAAACGGCAAACGTCATTGCTTCTGTCATCTACAACCAGCCTGCAATGGCAGTAGATACACACGTATTTAGAGTATCCCAGCGGCTAGGATTGGTTCCAAAAACGGCGAAAACTCCACTGAAAGTAGAAATGGCCTTAATTAAAAACCTACCTGCTGAAGTCATTGCGACAGCCCACCATTGGTTGATTTTGCACGGTCGCTATGTTTGTTTAGCCAGAACGCCGCAGTGTGCGAAATGTGACATCACCCATTTCTGTGCCTTTTACCAGAAAAACAACAAAGGATGAGCCTAGTCGAAATCTTAGCCATTATAGCCTCTTTGGCCGGCGTAAGTCTTAGTATAGCTAAGAAAAGCGCGGCTTGGATTTGCAATATCTTTGCCTCAGGACTTTATGGATATGTTTTTTGGCAAAATGGACTCTATTCTGACATGGAATTGCAGGGATTCTTCATTTTAATGGCGATTTATGGCTGCTGGACTTGGTCCCGCTCGGAACAAGATTGGAAACCTGAAAGAGCAACATTTCGGCAACTTACAGGAGGTTTAGCGGTGGCCATGCTATTTGGGATGGGGTCAGGCTATGTACATCAACGGTATTTCCCTTCTGTCAGCTTCCCTTTTTTAGATGCGAGTTTAACCGGCTTGAGTATTTACGGTACCTGGCTAGCGACGCAACGGAAAATCGAAAACTGGATCGTCTGGATTGTGGTCGATATCGCCTATGTGGGAATGTATGCCTCGAAAGAATTGTGGGGGACAGCTGCCCTCTATTTGGTCTTTATTATTTTGGCCCTAAAAGGCTACCTAGACTGGCTTAAACCCCTGAAAAACAGGGCTTAAAAAATTTGTCAGAGATTTTATCCGTTTCATTACCTTATTCCAATCGAGCTAATTATATTTGCGCTCTATTATAAAGAATACATTTTAAGAAGTTTTATGGCGAACGAAGAAAAACAAAGATACTCTGCTGAAGAATTAAAGGAGTTTGAACAGATTATTCAAGCAAAGTTAGAAGATACCAACGCTGAATTAAAGTATTTAAGGGAAGCGCTCAATAGAAAAAACGACACAGGCACCGACGCTACATCTGGGAACTCGAAAGTGATGGAAGATGGAGCAGAAACAGCTGAGAAGGAAAACTTAAATCAATTAGCTGTTCGTCAAATGAAGTTCGCTAAGAATTTAGAAAATGCTTTAATGCGTATTAAAAATGGGACTTACGGCGTTTGCATTGATTCTGGTAAATTAATTTCCAAAGAACGTTTACGCTTAGTACCGCATACGCAACACTCGATTGAAGCGAAGTTAAAGCAAAAATAAAATGGGTTTTTTCGAAAACAACCGCCTAATTGAATTGATAACAGATTATCTCAAAACGCAATTTGAGATCATCAAGCTAGATATTCAGGAAAAACTAGAGGAGATCCTTGTTCGGATTTTCAAGCTTATTTTAGTGGCAGCTGGTTTCGCAATTACCCTATTTTTCCTTCTTTTAGGAGGATCCGAGTGGATCAACCAAGTTTTAGAGAGCCATTTTATCGGTTATTTCATCATGGCGGGCCTCATTGGCCTGGCTAGTATCGTTCTTTTCTTATCCTTAAAACCACGCGAAAATGAGTCTGAATAAAGAGAAAAGAGAAGAATTAGAAAGCCAAGCAGCTGAAATTCAAGATAAATTAACGGAGACCGTCACAGAATACAAAAAAGTGGGAAACCAGATGTTAATTGCTGGGGGTATTGTAGCCGGCGCTTACCTTTTATATTCTACCTTCTCTGGTTCTAAGAAAAAAGGTTCTATCGTGGGCGATGCCATTAAATCTTACGCTTTGGCACTCGCACTCTCGTATGCAAAAGACTTATTGTTGGATTATTTAGCCTCACTAGAAGAGGAAACGGAAACCGCGGTAGCTGAATCAACAGAAAAAGCCTAGCGACTAGCGACTATCAACTCCGGACTATCGACTAGCGACTAGCGCGACTTAATTCTCCATCAAATAAGCCTTGATAAACTCATTAATCTCCCCATCCAACACCGCATCTGTGTTCGATGTTTGGTAATTCGTGCGGTGATCTTTCACTCGGCGATCGTCTAATACATATGATCTGATCTGCGAGCCCCATTCGATTTTCTTCTTGCCTGCTTCCACTTCAGCGCGAGCGGCGTTACGTTTATCGATTTCGATTTGGTATAATTTAGACTTCAATAGGCGCAATGCTACCTCTTTATTCATTAGCTGAGAGCGTTCTTGCTGGCAAGCGATGATGATTCCAGAAGGTTTGTGGGTCAAACGAACGGCGGTTTCTACTTTGTTCACGTTTTGGCCTCCTGCCCCACCGGAACGGAAAGTATCCCAATCAATGTCTGCTGGATTGATCTCGATTTCGATCGTATCATCTGCCAAAGGACAGATATAGACCGACGCAAAAGAAGTATGTCTGCGTGCATTTGAGTCAAAAGGGGAAATACGCACCAGGCGATGTACCCCATTTTCAGATTTCAAATTACCGTAAGCAAATTCACCATCCACCTCGATGGTCACGGATTTGATTCCCGCAACGTCCCCCGGATTTTCATCCACTAGACGTACTTTGAAACCATTTTTTTCTGCCCACATGTGGTACATACGCAAAAGCATAGCGGCCCAGTCTTGAGATTCCGTTCCACCGGCCCCAGCATTGATTTCTAACACGGCGCTCATATTATCGCCTTCCTCAGACATCATTTTGCGGAATTCCAAAGCTTCAAGATTTGCCTCCAGCTTCTCGCCTTCTGCATCCACTTCCGCTTCGGACGCTTCGCCCATTTCGTAAAATTCCCAGATGGTTTCTAAATCACCTTGCGCACTCGCGAGTTTATCGAATCCATCCGTCCAAAACTTCAGCCCACGCATTTCTTGCATGGTTCTTTCTGCTTTGTCTGGATTATTCCAAAACTCGGGATCTAAGGTCACCGTCTCTAGTTCAGAGATTAAATATTTCTTGTGATCGTAGTCAAAGATACCTCCTTAAAGCCTCTATTCTGGCTTTCAGGTCATTGAACCTGTCTCTAGTCATGTGTTTTTCTACTTAATAAAGTGCAAATATACCCGATTTTGTGCTAAATTGCGGCCTCATTCATTTAAATCAAGCAATAAAATGGCGCAACAATACGATTTGATCGTGGTAGGCTCAGGCCCAGGAGGTTATGTAGCAGCTATCCGAGCTTCTCAATTAGGTTTAAAATGTGCAATTGTAGAGAAAGAATCCTTAGGTGGTATTTGCCTAAACTGGGGATGTATTCCTACGAAAGCCCTTTTGAAATCTGCCCAAGTTTTCGAATACATCAAGCACGCAGCTGATTACGGAATTACCGTGAAAGGCGCTGAAGCTGACTTCTCTAAGGTTATCTCCCGTTCTCGTGGCGTGGCAGATAGCATGAGCAAAGGCGTTCAGTTTTTGATGAAAAAAAATAAGATTGACGTGATTATGGGTTTTGGAAAAATCCAACCTGGTAAAAAAGTCGAAGTAACAGACGCAGACGGAAAGAAAGCCGTTTACGAAGGAAAAAATATAATGATTGCAACGGGTGCTCGTGCCCGTGCATTGCCTAATGTGCCTATCGATGGCGAAAAGGTGATTGAATACCGCAAGGCGATGAGCTTAGAAAAACGTCCAGATTCGATGTTGATTATTGGTTCTGGTGCGATCGGTGTAGAATTTGCGTATGTATACGCGGCGATGGGAACGAAAGTAACGATCGTAGAATTCCTTCCAAACATCGTTCCAGTTGAGGATGAAGATGTTTCTAAAGAATTAGCGAAACAATACAAGAAAATGGGTATCGACATCTTGACCTCTTCAAGCGTGGAGTCAGTGGATACGAAAGGAAAAGGATGCAAAGTGAGCATCAAAACTCCGACGGGTAATCAAGAAATCCAATGTGATATCGTTCTTTCTGCTGCGGGTGTGATCTGTAACTTAGAAAACATCGGTTTAGAAGAGGTAGGTATTATCGTAGATAAGGGTCGTATCCCAGTTAATGCGTGGTACGAAACAAATATTCCTGGTTATTTCGCGATTGGCGATATTACTCCGGGACCGGCTTTGGCACACGTTGCATCAGCTGAGGCTATTATTTGTGCAGAGAAAATGGCTGGCCATAAAACGGAAGCTTTGGACTACACAAACATCCCAGGCTGTACGTATTGCACGCCAGAAATTTCTTCGGTCGGTATGACGGAGAAGAAGGCAATTGAAGCTGGTTACGATATCAAAGTGGGTAAATTCCCGTTCGTAGCTTCCGGAAAAGCAACAGCTGCCGGCGCTCGTGATGGTTTTGTGAAAGTAATTTATGATGCCAAATACGGTGAATTATTAGGCGCGCACATGATCGGTTACAATGTAACGGAATTAATCGCTGAAGCGGTAGTGGTTCGCAAGTTAGAAAGCACGGCTTACGAAATTATGAAAACAGTTCACCCACACCCTACGATGTCAGAGGCCTTCAAAGGCGCGACAGAAGCGGCGTATGGAGAAGCAGTGGATTTGTAATCTGTAGTTTAGATAAAAAAAGAGGAGCTCGAAAGGCTCCTCTTTTTTTTAGTTCAATTTTACCTGAACACTTTTATAAGCAATCCTGCTCTTCGGATCATGTGCCTGAATGGCGATAGTTCCAGGTTGAATTCGTCTATTATCCGTTCTTCCTACCGGCTCCACAAAATCGACTACTGTTCTGCCGTTGATCTTGGTCGTGATGTGTTTCCCTTCCACTTTCACGTGTAATTCGAACCACTCTTCATCGTGCACTAATTTTTCCGCGGTGTCCACAATACCATAGAGGCTGGCAGTTCTACGCCAATCGGTATGTGAATTGTTTACCTGGATTTCGTATCCTTGAGAAGGCCAGTTGTTTTCTAAGAACGCCGTACAAACATACAAGCCAGAGTTTGCACCAGGGTATGTTTTCACGATTGCTTTTACTTCGAAGTTTTGGAAATTATGATTGCCCACGGGACCATCATAAAAGAGATGACCGCGTGGTCCTGCGACAACGAGTTCGCCGTCTTTTACTTGAAAGGAATTCGGATTTTCACTGGTTTTCCAGCCTGATAAGTCACGACCGTTTAATAATTCAATCCATTGAGCTTGGGCAGAAAAGTTTAGGAGGAGGAGAAGAAAGAATAGATTTTTCATAGGAATAGGTTTTAATTTTTTAACCGTTAAATAATTTTCATTTTGAAGCACTAGTGTTAAATAGTAGTTTTCGGACATGAAATATAATAATTAATAATAATCATATCATGAAAAATCAAACTAGAAATTACTTTTTGAAAGCAACTTTCTTATTCGTCGCCTTATTAATGTTTGGCTGTTCTAAAGATGAAGCGGTTTCGCCAGCAGAAGAATTATCCATACTAGGGAAATGGTCTCTTTTAGTTTTAAGAACTACAGAGAATGGTAAAACAACAAATGATTATGTTGGTAAAACCGGTGACTATGTTGAGATCACTAATAATGACTACATCATATCATGGGATGGGGATAGATTTGCTGTACAATACAAGGTGATTGAAAAAAATAAGAAAATTTCAACGATTGGGACCTCTTCATCAGGAGGAGATGAAACTGTTGAAATACGAAATTTAACAAGTAAATCTATGACTTTGTACCAAGAATATATAGAGAAAGGCGTTAAATATGTTAATTATATTGATTTAAAGAAATAAACCCCTAAACAAGGTTTATCAATAAGTCTCAATCCCTTAAAAACCCTTTAGCGTAAGATGAAGGGTTTTTTTATTAGGAAGGGAGTGACAGCTCCAATACATTGCGATGTCAGCCCTCAGTGTCTTATTTGAATACTATTAAAGTAATTATTTCTTCACCATCCTCCCATCGAATACCAACGCCTCCATAGAGATGACCTTGATTTTAATACTATCAGGATGGGCGGGATTAATGAGGTAATTAAATTCAGGAGGCACGATACTGCTAGGTACTTTTAGGACAGCCGCTGATTTCAGCGCAACAAAATCGTCGCCTATATACTGGGTTTCTAAAATAGGTGGTTTGGAGTCCCAATTTTCAGGTAAATCATTTACATTCAGTTCTACTATTTTTACGTCGTCTGGAATCTCTATTTCAATGTAAAATCGATCTTTCGGTAAATCTTCTGAAAGATCGATGTGAACGGAAACTTCTAAAGTAGCGAGGGCTCGAGATGCGGAGGTATATACTACCGAGGTGTTTACGCTATTCCATCGATAACCTTCCATTCTCGATGCGCCTCCCCCTGATAATGTGGTATCAAGGTATTTTTTTCGCTCTATTCGGTATACTTTCATTAGGCAAAATTTCCAAATTCAATTCGATTCAAACAATTTCGAACTTCTTGAATGCCCGTATTCGAGTCCAATAAACTTTCTGGTGTATTATTTCCCAACGAATAATTGGGCTTTTTCATCCAACGCTGAAATTTATCCTCTTCCTGATTAAAAACTTCGATTCCATAATCAACTAATTCCGTCAGAAGTAAAATAACTTCGCTATCTCTACCATTCAGCAGTGATTTTTCTCTTCTTTTTTTATTATAGGTGGTTTGAGGTAGGCCAAACATAGTTAAAACCGATTTTACTGGAACATTAATTCGTTTACTTATTACTTCAATGGAGGAATAAGGAACACCTCTTCTTATAATGTCCACTCTATCTAACGTAGATTGCCAAGCATATTCAACTCCCTCAGACTCGAATCGCCATTTAGGCGAAGAAGCTGCAGCAACTCTTGCGCGTCTAATACTCTTTCGAGTATCAAAAATTGCAGGTTCATTCATTTCCTTTTTCATGGGTGTAGCATTTATGCTGTAAATATATAACATAAATGCTACTTTAGTTCTTTGAGGAAAATTAAAAATGTAATGATTTCAAATAAATATTGGCTAAATCCTAAGAGCATCCTCTATCTCTTTTTCAATATTATCGAATTCATTCACGAAATCACTTAAATCGGGATTCATCCATTTCAATAAATCATACAATTCATTTTGAATGTGTTTTGCATGTTTAAAATCAATATTCATTTCATTGAAACAGATTGCTTCATTATGGTAAATTCGATTTCTGAATTCTCTAATTTCTTTTAGAGAAAGAGCTAAATAATTTCGATTGACTGCTGGCGGCTTATTGGGAAAACAATGTATGATATAACCTTCTAAAAGCTTATAATGCTTGGGTTCAAAAAGACAAGTCCAAAAGCCAAATGATTGCTCTGCCAATATTTTCCCTTTCATCCCTTTGGCTATTAAATCAGTTTCTGCTTTATGCACTTGAGTTTTTAACCAAAACTTTGGCCCTAATGAAGCATCATTCATAAAACCAACTTTCTGATTAATTATCCATTCGCTATCGGAAAAATAAATGCCAAGTTTATCATCAATACCATTTCTTAGAAAGATCTCAAACAAATTCAACACAGGGTAAAATGCTTGCGATACCCTCAAATTAGCTCCGTAAAGCATCATTGCTTTTTCTTGCGAGTTAGCACAGCTAATTAAATATCTTTCTAATCTAGGTTTTGAAACAAAGTTTTCAAAGGCGCTGTATTTCATTTATGAAAGAATTTTATTACTAATTGGAAATCTTATGTACATTTGTATCGTGATGGTTGGTAAAGCCTCTTCCTGAAAAGGAACGTAACCAATCAGAAGATTTTTAAAAAAAACCGCTGATTTCTCAGCGGTTTTTTTTGTGCTTGAAAGTATGGAATAGTAGCTAGGAGTCCTAGGATTGGGTCCGATTCAATGGAGATTATCAATTACTTGATACCGGATACAAGGGAGTGACAGCTCCACTCCGTTCCGCTGTCAGCCCGCAGGGCATCTTGCACAAAGCCTGACATCCTTCGCTTCGCTCAGAATGAAGCTTTTTTATTTTCATCTGCTCGCCCAAGCAAGCTTGGCTCGCGATGAAAACAAAAAAGCCCCTCAGCTTACGCTGAGAGGCTTTGTAGAGGGGAAGGATCTACGTGTATCCAAAAAGAACAGAACCCCCATGTTATTCAAATAGCTGATTTTTGAAAATAATCGATTTATTTGAACAAATATAACATAAATGGTATTGAATTCGCTTGCATGAAATTGAATCAATTTGCATAAATGTGGGCTAGATGTGGACTAGTTTATGTACATTTGAATTGATTATATAATACAGAATGGCTTCGATTAACCTTATTCTACAAGGAACTAAAAATCCAGCAGTTATCTATATCCGTTTGCGCGACGGCAGAAAAGTAGATATTAAAGCTAAAACAAACTACCACATTAATCCTGCGAACTGGGATGAAAAGGAACAAAGGCCAGTCAAAAAGCTACTTAAGAATATTGATTACGCCAACTTAGACACGGATCTAAGCGGTCTAAAAATTTCCTTGCTTACTGAATATAATAAATCAAAAGGGGTTAAGACGATTGATTCCAAATGGCTTAATGAGTTCATAAACCCAACCGAACCCGAATC
>CANLVU010000036.1 GCA_947494535.1 Cytophagaceae bacterium | reverse complement strand
GGTAGCAATTTCATTATAGAGTCTCAGCTGAGTTCCGGTGAGAATAAAATTTCCATTTCTAAACTGGAGAATGAGGTACCTACAAACAAAGTGGTAAACAGTAATAGCTACCACAAAAGCTAGCTTCAAATGCAGCCAGCCTTGAGATCCGAAGCTACTCATCCAGGCCACGTAAATCAAGGATAAGCCCGTGATCCAAGTCAAGAACATTGCCGGAATCATAATCGCATTGAAGAGTATCTTCTCCATCTTCTCGAATTGCTTCGATAAAATACCTTTCTCTAGTTCGTCCTTTCCTTGTGCCTCGGCATGGTAGACCAACAAACGCGGAAGGTAGAATAGGCCAGCAAACCAGCTTACAACGAATATAATGTGTATGGATTTTAAGACCGTATAGCTCATGTTAGGCTTGGTAACGCTTGAACAAACTATTGACTTTCATTTGGATCACCCCAAAAATCGCTTCTTTAAAGATATTCGCTGACATCTTACTCGTTCCTTTCGTGCGATCCGTGAAGATGATGGGCACTTCCACCAATTTAAAGCCGTATTTCCAGGTGGTAAATTTCATTTCCACTTGAAAGGCATAACCGATGAACTTGATTTGGTCCAAAGGCAATGTTTCCAAGGTATTTCTGCGGTAGCAAACGAATCCTGCCGTAGCATCTTGTACTTTCATTCCAGTTATGAAACGAACATAAAAGCCAGCGAAGTAGGACATTAATACACGACTCATCGGCCAGTTGACTACATTCACGCCATTGATATAACGAGATCCGATAGACATATCTCCGTTTCCGGCTTCAGTTTCAGGCATATGTTCTGCCTTCATTTCTGCAGTTGTAGCACAAGCTTTGAATAATCGAATTAAATCGTCTGGATTATGGGAGAAATCTGCATCCATCTCAAAAATAAAATCATAGCCTTTTGCTAGGGCTATTTTAAAGCCTTCGATGTAGGCAGTGCCTAAGCCGAGTTTGCCTTTCCTCTCTAGCAAGTGAATACGTCCCTCATTTATTTTTTGAAGGCGTTTTACTTGTTGCGCAGTGCCATCAGGAGAACCATCATCCACGATTAAGACATCAAAAACAGGATCTAAGCTCAAGACCTTCAAAAGGATGGCTTCGATGTTTTCAATCTCGTTGTAAGTAGGGATAATGACTATCCTTTTGTTCATTTAGCTATTGTTAGGATGGCGAAAGCAGTCGATCGTATGATCGTTCACTAATCCAGCCGCCTGCATCAACGCATAACAAATGGTAGGGCCGACAAATCGGAATCCATTCTTTTTTAGAGATTTGCTCAATAAGACAGAGGTTTCTGTGCTAGCTGGTAATTCTCCGTGATGGGCAAAGTGGTTTAGGATAGGCGTATGGCCCACAAACTCCCAAATATATTGGTTAAAGCTACCAAATTTTTCCTGAATTTTAATAAAAGCCTGCGCATTCGTTCGAACGGCGCTGATTTTTAGGCGATTTCGGATGATTAGCTCGTTTTGCATTTGGGCTTCTAGTAGCTCATTCGACCAGTTCGATAAGGCATGGTAGTCGAATTGCGCGAAGGCTTCTCTGAAGGCTTCGCGTCGCTTCAAAATGGTGATCCAAGAAAGTCCGGCTTGGAAGCCTTCTAAGATCAGGAGCTCAAAAAGTGCGTCATCGCGGTGTTCCGGATTGCCCCATTCGAGGTCGTGGTAGGTTTGGTATAATTCATCTGAACCACACCAGCGGCAACGTATTTTTGTGTCCATCATTTGGGTTTCTTTTTACAAAATAGGAGAATATATTTCGAATCTTTGGCCCAACAAATTGATAATATAGAAATTGAACTATCTTTGTAGCAGCGAAAGGTTCTGCGCCGCTTCTAACGGCGTTGATTAATAGGGAATTTGGTGTAAATCCGAAACTGTCCCCGCAACTGTAAATTTTCAAAAAGCTTTTCAATCTAGGGTCACTGGCGTCGCTGGGAAGGCCGAAAAGCAAGGGAAATGAGTCAGGAGACCTGCCTTTTACTATTCTTGACCTTGCGTTACGGAGGATAATCCGAGGTCGAGCGTTCGATTACCTTTTTATTTCACAGGCCTGAAAGGGCAAAAAAACATGTTAAACGTAGTATTAGTTGCGGCAAGCTGCTTGGCAGCAGTAGCCAGTAATCAGTATCCAGTAGACAGTGGGCAGTCGGCAGTCACTAGTCGGGAGTCGCTAGTAGTTGCTTCGCAACAGTCGCTAGTCGCTAGTTCGGAGGGTTCATCCACCATTTACCATTCATCATTTACCATTCAAAAAGATTCTACTTTGAGTGAGGTTACCATCTCCGCTCCCAAGTATCCAGAAAAATTGGCTCGGTCTGGGAAAGTGGTTTCGGTTATTTCGGCCGAAATGATTCAGGCCAATCAGGGGAAAAGTCTAGGTGAATTACTCCAGCAAAGTGTAGGTGTCGCAGTAGTAGGCGCGCGCAGCGCGCCGGGGACGAACCAGGAGATTTATGTGAGGGGTGCGAATACGGGTCATGTGTTGTTGTTAATGGATGGATTTCCGCTAAATGATCCATCCCATATTTCGTCGGTGATGGATTGGAACTTGATTCCTTTGGCAAACATCGAACGCATTGAAATCCTAAAAGGAGGCCAATCTACGCTGTATGGATCGGATGCAATGGCGGCAGTCATCAATTTAGTGACGAAGAAAAATGCGAAAGGCATAAATATCGTTTTACAAGGAGGAGGCCTTGGGACACATCAGGAACAAATTTCTTGGTCGACGTCTCAAGGAAATAATCAACTTCAAATACAAGCTCAAAATTATGCGACCGATGGGTTTTCCTCAGCCAAAATAGCACAAGGAAAAGCGGAGGCCGATGGATTTAGGCAGCAAAGTTGGGGGGTGAAATGGGGCCGTGATATGGGAAAGAATGGGAATTTGGATTTCTCTTATTCATCGCAACTTTACCAGGGGAATTTAGATAACGGTCCCTTTGTTGATGATCGTGATTTTACATCTAAAGCAACAAGTCATTCGTTCCGAGCACAATACCAGGTGAAAAATTGGACAGTTCGTACTTTTCAAGACTTGATTCACCGCGAATTCAGAAATGATTCTTCAGACGTGGCCGCGAATGCTTATTCGAATTTTAGTCTTTCGAGTTATGCTGGTTTAAACCAAGGAGTGGAGGCTTTTGTGAAGATTCAGGTGAAAGAGAATACGACTTTATTGATTGGTTCAGAATATAGGCGCCAAAAAACGGAGCAAAGCGATCTTTCCATCAGCGAATATGGTCTTTATGAGTCTCCTGACTTATCGGAGAAACAAAAGACGCAGCAGATTATGGGAACCTATGCTACTTTTCTGCAGAGCTGGGGGAAATTTGGTTATGAGGTGGGGACGCGTTGGAATGCGCAATCGACTTTTGGAAATTATTTTACCTATAATCTGAATCCATACTGGGCTATTTCGCAGACGGCGAAGCTCTTTGGGAATTATTATACGAGTTTCAAAACGCCTTCGATCTATCAATTAGCCTCACCTTACGGTAATCTAGATTTGCAGCCGGAGCAAGGTAAGACCATTGAGTTTGGAGCAGAAAAGAAGATGAAAGCGTGGAAGATTCGTGCTGTGGCCTTTGAAAATCAAGTCAATCAGGGAATTGTTTTTCAGTCGATGGTTGTGGAACCTTATGGTAAATACCAAAATGTGTCTCAGCAGAAAACGCGAGGAATTGAGTTTGAAATCGGGTTTCAATCTGCAAAATTCCAAGCGGATTTCAATTATACCTATTTGAAGGGAGAGATGATCGATCGCGATTCTACTTATTCGTCCTTGATTCGCCGCCCTTCGAACGCTTGGAACCTAAACTTGCAGGCAAAGATTTCAAAGAAATGGTCTGCAGGATTAACGAATCAATATGTAGGCCAAAGAACGGACTACTTCTACGACGAGTCATCCTACTCCGTGAAGGCAAATCCGATGTCAGCCTATTTGTGGACAGATGTCTCTGTTTACTACCAGGTAAATTCCAAATGGAAGATTTCGGCCCTACTAAAAAATGCCTTGAATCAAGAAATAACGGAGATTACGGGGTATAGCGGGCAACCGAGGAACTTACAAATTTCCCTTGTGGGAAATTTGTAGAGTATAGATAATAGAGTAGAGATAAGATGATTAGATTTTTATCTCTACTCTATACTCTATTATCTCCACTCTATTCAAGCCATGAGCTTTGCGGAGCAAAGCTCATGGCTTGAATTTTTCATACACATCCCTCCCCGTCACCGGATCTTTGCCGAAAAGCTCAATGTATTCCACCGTGGTCAGAAATTTTGTTTCATCTACTTTGACATAGACCCGTTTCAAAATCTGCATTTTGCCATTAATCTGAAACAGTGCAATGGGGTTCCCGTTTGCATCTTGTTTAACGATAAATTTACGTTTTCGGTAGGCTAGAAAATGTCCTTCATAGGTATTATAACTTCCTGTGATGGCTGAAGTATATAAACCGTATGCGAGGGTGCGTTGGATGGTGGTCAATTCTTCAACGGGTGGTTTTTCATTGAATTTATACCAATAAGTGCGAACAGGGTCTTTGGCATTCAACTTACCTCCAATCAAATTAGCATCATAAACTGCCACGTTAATGTTCGTGCTTCTCTGAATGAAAAACAATCGAATGGGAGATTCTGGTGGTACAGGTAGTCTGTCGCCCGCGAAGCAATGTAAACTAAAAAAGAGAAGTAGCGAGGCTAATTTCATTTGGTAATAATTCGACGTGCAAATAACGAAAAAAATCGCAATCTGTTTTGGGTTAAAGGCGCTATAATGCATCAAATACTTTGATTTTCTAAAATTATGCGTATCTTTGTGAAGAATTTAAGGAAAAGAAGAGGGGTTTTGATCCCTCTTTTTGTTTTAATGGGCCTACAGGTTTAGCAATTTAGATGGATTTAACGAGTAAACTGAAAGATTGGACACTGGATTACATCGGCGAAGGCCCCTTGTTATTAGTGGATTTTTCGGTGTCTCAAGGGACGAAAAGAACTTTAATAACCATTTTAGTTGATACCATTGAAGGGGTGACAATCGACCAATGCGCTTTAATGAGCCGTAAATTAGCTCACTTCATTGAAGAGGGCGTGCTGATCGAAGAAGCGTATAATTTAGAAGTGTCTTCGCCGGGTTTAGACTTTCCTTTAAGTCAAGGCTGGCAATTCCAAAAGAACGTAGGCCGCAAGGTGAAGGTTTGGATGAAAAATAAAGACGCAGAAAATGTAGAAGGAACATTAGTTTCTAATACGGAAGAAGCGGTGGAAATCTTAACAGAAAAGACCGTCAAACATAGAAAAATCGTTGCGAAAGAGGCCACTTGGTTTCCGTTAGCAGAGGTAGATAAAATAAAAGTACAAGTGTCATTTCAATAAACAAAGAAGAGATAGCAATGAACAGTGTTGAATTAATTTCGTCATTTTCAGACTTTGCTCGGGAGAAAAACATTGACAAGCCGACGATGATCGCGGTTTTGGAAGAAGTTTTTCGTACGATGATTCGCAAGAAATTCGGGGCAGACGAAAATTTTAATGTTATTATCAATGCCGAAAGCGGCGACTTAGAGATGTGGCGTAGCCGCGAGATCGTAGATGATAACTCAGAAGATATTTGGGATTTCGACAAAATACCTTTGAGCGAAGCAAAGTTAATCGAGCCCGATTTCGAAATCGGTGAAGAGGTAGCTGAGCTAGTGAAATTAGAGGATTTTGGTCGTCGTGTGGTTCAAACTGCTCGTCAGACGTTGATCCAAAAGATCAAGGATATTGAAAAAGAAGGTTTGTACGAAAAATACAAAGACTTAGTAGGTGAATTAGTGACTTCAGAGGTATACCAAATCTTAGGTCGCGAATTGATCTTATTAGATAGCGAAGACAACGAATTAGTGTTGCCTAAAACGGAGATGATCTCGAAGGATCGTTTCAAGAAAGGGGAGACTATCAAGGCCATCATTCACAAAGTGGAAATGGCAAATGGTACGCCACGTATCATTTTATCTCGTGTTTCTCCGGTATTCTTAGAGCGTTTATTCGAGCAAGAAATTCCTGAGATCTACGATGGTACGATTACGATTCGCAAGATTGTTCGTGAACCAGGTGAGCGTGCAAAAGTGGCGGTTGAGTCATTCGATGACCGGATCGATCCAGTGGGAGCTTGCGTAGGTATGAAAGGTTCTCGTATTCACGGTATCGTGCGTGAATTACAAAACGAAAATATTGACGTGATTAACTTCACGGATAATTTAGAATTATTGGTAGCACGTACGTTAAGCCCAGCGAAGTTAAATTCGATGGCGATTGACAAAGAGCGTCGCCGTATTTCAGTTTATTTAAATTCAGATCAAGTTTCTATGGCGATTGGTCGTGGAGGCCAAAACATCAAATTAGCAGGTAAACTAGTGGGTTACGAAATCGATGTATTCCGTGATGTACCTAAGGATGAGCTAGATGATGAGGATGTAGAATTGACAGAATTCTCTAACGAGATTGAGGCTTGGATTTTAGATGAGCTTCATAAAATCGGTTTAGATACAGCGAAACAAGTTTTGGCCTTATCTAAAGAAGAGTTAGAGCGTAGAACGGAATTAGAAGAAGGTACGATCGATGAGATCTTAGCGGTATTGCGTTCTGAGTTTGAGTAATTTATTTAAGAAAAAAGAATTAAGTTTTTTGTAATTTTTTATGGCAGAAGAAAAAACAATGCGGTTGAGCCTTGTAGCAAAGCAAATAAACGTGGGAACGTCTACGATCCTTCAGTTTCTTTCTGCGAAAGGTCACAAAATTGACAATAACCCCAACGCCAAACTGAACTTTGAGCAGTTGACCTTGTTAGCGAAGGAATATGGTGCAAATCATATTTTGGAATCCTCTGTAGAGGCTCCTAAGCCAGCGCCAGCACCAGAACCGGTAGCTGTTGCTCCAGCACCTGCGCCAACTCCTGTACCAGAGCCAGTGGTTGAAAAGCCAGCTCCAGTGGCAGAAGTACCTAAAGCTCCTGAAGCACCAGCTCCAGCGGCAGAGGCTCCTGCAGAAGAGAAAGCGGTGGGATTGAAGGTTTTGGGAAAAATCGAATTGGATAAAAAAGGTAATCCTGTTGCTCCTAAGGCAGCAAAAGCGCCAGAACCTACTCCAGCTCCAGCACCTAAGCCTGAGCCAGTAGCTGAAAAGCCTGCACCTGCACCTAAACCAGTTGAACCAGCTCCAGCAGCTGAAGAGGTGGTGGAAGATATCGAGTTAATCGAAGCACGTGGAGAAACCCTGAAAGGATTAACCGTTCTAGGTAAAATTGAATTGCCTGCGGCAGGTGATCGTGGCGGAAATAATGCCAAACACAAGCGCAAGCGTATCATCAAGGAAGAGAAAAAACCTGCTCCATCCGTTCCGGGAACAGGAGGCAAACCTGGTGATAAGAAAGATTTCAATAAGAAACCAGCTCCGGGTGCTAAACCAGCACCGAAAGGAGAATTATCAGATAAAGACATCCAAGAGCAAATCAAAGCCACCATGGCTCGTTTGCAAGGTGCGACTAATAAGCAAAGTTTCGGAGCTGATAAGCGTCGGGAGAAGCGTAAAGGTCGTGCGGAGGCAGAAGAAGCGCGTATGATGGCGGAAGATGAGGAGGCAAAAGTATTGAAGGTGACTGAATTTATTTCGGCATCAGATTTAGCTTCCTTAATGGATGTATCTGTGAACGAGGTTATCTCGGCTTGTATGAGCTTGGGTATGTTCGTTTCGATTAACCAACGTTTGGACGCTGAAGCTATTACAGTTATTGCGGATGAGTTTGGTTTCGAGGTAAGCTTCGTTTCAGCGGAAGAGGAAATCGACGTTGCTGATGTAGAAGTGGAGGATTCTCCAGAGGATTTATTGCCTCGTGCGCCCATCGTTACGATTATGGGTCACGTCGATCACGGTAAAACGTCCTTACTAGATTATATTCGTCGTGCCAAAGTAGCGGCAGGTGAAGCGGGTGGTATCACCCAGCACATCGGCGCCTACTCTGTAGAGACCAAATCAGGCAAGAAAGTTACTTTCCTAGATACCCCAGGTCACGAAGCCTTTACGGCGATGCGTGCTCGTGGTGCAAAAGTAACCGATATCGTTATCATCGTTATTGCTGCGGACGACTCCGTCATGCCTCAAACGAAGGAAGCCATCAACCACTCGATGGTCGCTGGTGTACCTATCATATTCGCATTCTCCAAGGTTGATAAAGATGGAGCCAATGCGGACAAAGTACGCGAGGAATTAGCTGCAATGAACATGTTAGTAGAGGATTGGGGTGGTAAATACCAATGCCAAGAAATCTCCTCAAAGTCTGGTTTAGGTATCGATGACTTATTAGAAAAAGTGTTATTAGAAGCTGAGATGCTTGAATTAACGGCTAATCCGAACAAGAAAGCCGTAGGTTCAGTGATCGAAGCTGAATTAGATAAAGGACGTGGTTATGTAACTACCTTATTAGTTCAGGCAGGTACATTAAACGTGGGAGACATGATGTTAGCGGGTGACAATTACGGTCGTGTGAAAGCGATGTTTGACCACTATGGTAACAAAATCAAAAAAGCAGGTCCTTCTACACCAGTTCAAGTTTTAGGCTTAAATGGAGCTCCGCAAGCAGGAGATAAATTACTTTGCTTAGAAAACGAGCGTGAGGCACGTGAGATTGCGAACAAACGTGAGCAGATTCTACGTGAGCAAACGTTGCGTACCCGTAAGCACATTACATTAGAGGAGATCGGTCGTCGTAAGGCTATTGGAACTTTCCGCGAGTTGAACGTGATCGTGAAGGGTGACGTGGATGGTTCAGTGGAGGCTCTTTCTGATTCCTTGATGAAGTTATCGACCGAAGAGGTTCAAGTACGTATCATTCACAGAGGCGTAGGTCAGGTTTCTGAATCCGACGTGGCATTAGCTTCTACTTCAGATGCAGTTATCATTGCTTTCCAAGTTCGTCCTTCTCAAAACGCTCGCCGTTTAGCAGAAACAGAACAAATCGAAATCCGTAATTACTCGATCATCTACCAGGCGATCGATGAAATTAAGGCAGCGATGGAAGGTCTATTAGCTCCTTCATTCGAAGAAGTAATTACTTCGAACATCGAAATCCGTGATGTATTTAAGATTACCAAAATCGGTACAGTCGCTGGTTGCTACGTATTAGATGGTACGGTTAAACGTGCACACAAGATTCGTGTCATTCGTGATTTCGTTGTCGTACACGATGGTGAGATTTCAGCCTTGAAACGTTTCAAAGATGATGTAGCGGAGGTTAAATTCGGTTACGAGTGCGGTCTATCAGTCAAAAACTTCAATGATTTAGAAGTGGGCGATATGCTAGAGTGTTATGAAATGAAGGAAGTGAAAAGAACGCTGAAATAAGCTTTCAAATCAGAAAATGGCCTACGGCATATTTTCTACGATTTGAAATTTCATTTCAGTGTCTAACTGAAAAATAAATTAAAAAAGGGAGCCATGGCTCCCTTTTTTAATGTCCTATAAATAAAAAACATTTCTGAATGCATCCCCGCAGGGGATACCAACTTTATGCTTTATTCTTTGTGCTCTATGCTTTCATCTATACTCTCTACTCTATTATCTCTAATCTCCTCATTCGCTTAACCCAATAGTTCGCGTAGATTAACCGTCTTAAAGAACACATAAATCAGTGAGAAGAAGATTCCAACAAATAGAAAGCCAATGGTGATCAAGCTTCTTTTAGGCCCATCTTTTTTTACAGCTACTTGAGCAGGTTCTAGGACTTTAAATACGGGAGTTTCCCGGTGTAATTTCACTTTGGCTTCCTCATACTGACCGCTAATGGTAGTGTACAAGTTATAGGCCATGTCTACCTCGTATTGTAGTTTTTTCTCTCGGTCTTTCGCTACGTTTAAAAACAAGTTCATGTTTTGGTCACGGTAGGCACTTAAGGTAAACAGAGCCTGATCGTATCTTGATCTTGATTCATTCAATCGTTGTTCTAAAAAGGCTAATTCTTTTCTCGCTTTTTGAGTACGGTAATCCGTTACATATTTAGTTAAATAGTGTTGGATTAAACTAGTGATGTTCGCTGCTGCAACCGGATTGGTTAATTTCGTTGTTAACGAAATGACTCCTGACTTCTTATCAATTTCTAAAACGATAGAGGCGCGTAGTTTTTTGATAGCAGCTTGTTCTTTCTTATTTAGTTTGATTAAATCAGCTGATAAAGCGCTTTGAGGCACTTTATCAAATTTAGCGTCTGAATCCTCCTCTTCTTCCGTATCTCCACCTAGGTCAATGGGTGCCGAATCTTGCTTTTCAGACAAAAAATCTAAGACCGTTTGCCATTTTTTATGTTTGGTACTGTAGATTTTTGCCTTTAATACTTCTTGTAATAAGGGAGCACTTTGAACGATATTAGGGTATAAATCTGGGCGAATAGCTTCTGATCCAGCGGTCCCACCGCCAATATCAACGCCAGCTAATCCGGCTAATGATTTCAAGCCACCTAAGCCACCTGAACCACCTGATTTAGAGTCTAATTCTGGCAAAAGCTTCGCGTTAGAACTATACTCATTCGGCTGAGTTAAAGAATAGATTGCCCCTAAGGCCGCAAACAAGACGGCACATGTTCCGATTAATAATTTATAAGATGTAAGGGTTCGGAAGATTTCACCAAAATTGATGGAAATTTCTCCGCTATCCTCTGCTTTATTCGTTATAGGTTGTTCGCTAGTAGACATGGAGATTATTTAGCCAAATTGTTAATGAGTGTTGTAAGCGTTAAAGCAACTGAAACAAGAGCTGATGATAAGCCAACAGCCTCAGCAGTACTCATTCCTTTTTTCATATTGGTTGGGAATTCGGGTACCACAATCTCTGAACCTGGGTAGATTTTAGGATTAATTCGGAAGAGAAAAAATCTTCTGCGTTTCGTCGAAATCCCATTAGGGGCTTTAACATACACATTTTTCTTATCAGCGTATTCTGTGAAACCTCCAGCGCCATCTAAATAATCCTGTAAGCTGTTGCCTTCCTGGTAAGCAATCGAAATTGGATTTTGAACACCCCCTGAAAGTTTAATTGTTTCTAGTAATCGTGGAATTTCCAAGCGATCATTTTCCATCAATAATAAATTATTCGTTGACTTTGGATTTTTTAGAACTTCAGATAATTTCACGCCCACTACAGTGGAATCTCGGTAGAGGATAGCTCCATCAAGGAATCCTTCGGGTTTAAGGCCCCCCGCTGCTAAAACAAGGTCTGATATTTTTTGATCATCTGATTTAATGGCATAACGACCAGGGTAATTGACCATGCCAGCAATAGTCACACCACGTTGCACCTCATAATTGGGCGAGCGACGAATGGAAATGATATCGAAAGGTTTTAATTCATATTGGGCACCCTCGTTAGCAAGTTGTAGGCTTCCATCGATATCGAAGGTTTTCACTTCGATTTTTTGGTTCAAGTTTTCAGAATTACCATGCGAAATGATACGTCTTGAAAGCTCAATTTTTGCGTAACTTGCAGCCTCTTTAAACCCTTTAGCTAATAGAATTAGGTCTGCGACTTTCATACCTGCTTTAAACTCGAATGTACCTTGCTTATTTACCTCGCCATAGATGCTCACTTTTTGGTATTCTCGTAGTGAATCTAAGGAATAGACGGTGAGTGAGTCTTCGCGGTGTAAGGCAATGTCAGCTAGCTCACCTCTTAATACTTTTCCTAGGTCAAAGGAGATCATTTCAGGGTCATAATTTTCTTTCCTTCTGGAAATAGTCGCCCTATTCAAAAAGGCATTTTCACGAGGTCCCTCTGCTCGTTTGATTAATTCTTTAACTGTGGTTAACCCATTTTCAATCGCGAATACACCCGGTCTAAATACGGCCCCACTTACGGTTACACGGTTTTCATAGCGTTCGATAATCTTACCTACCGAAATAGAATCCCCGTTCTGTGGTTGGAAAGTAGCCACCTCGTCTTGTGTGATATTTAATAATTTCAGCTCACGGGAGGTATTTCTGCGTAAATTCAAAGAATACGTATAGGCTTTATCTGTGAATCCACCCGCATAGCGTAAGATGTCTTTTAAGGTTTCACCTTTTATAGCTTCAAATACCATGGGACGTCTAACTTCACCAGCTAATTCAACATGGGAATCAAAATCTCCTACTCGGATGATATCCTGATCTTTTAATTGAATATTATCCTTTTGATCAGCCTTCAATAAGAAGTCATATAAATCAAGTGTGCGGATCACTTTATTGTTTCGGATGACACGGATACTACGGTAAGAACCATTTTCGTTTGGTCCTCCGGCTAGATACAAGGCATTAAATACCGTGGCTAAAGAGGTAATCGTATAGGATCCTGGATTTTCAACTTCACCTACTAACGTCACTTTGATACTTCTTACATTCCCTAAGGTGATGATGGCAGAAGAACCGCTACCTGGTTTATTTAAGCCTTGGTATAATTGTCTTAATCGGCTGACTATACGAGCAGAGGCAGCATCGACACTTAATCCATTCACATAAATAGGGCTAAGGTTTAGAATTTTAACGGTTCCCTCTGGACTGACGGTGACATTGTAATTGTCCATTACTTCACCAAAAATATCGATATTAAGTTCATCATCGGGGCCTAAGGTATAGTTTACCGGAGTGGCTATACGAAGATCTGGTTCGAAGTTTAATTTTTTATTATTGAAAAGGTTCGCGCCGTAAATGATTTTTTTAGGCAATTTAGTGGAATCGGTCTCCTCCTCTTCCATTGCGAAGTCTTCAGAGTCCTCCTCCTCACCATTTGTTGCCGTTTTTTTCTTCGTGCTTAGCTTTCCTGAAACTTTACGTTTAGAAGGCGTTTTGCTTTTAGCGGTAGTTGTTTTTTCCTTTGTCTTTGTTTCGCCGATTTGGGTTAAACGGCTTCGCATTTTCGCAATATCTGCGGAGGTATAGCCTTGAGTTTTGGCTGCTTTCTCTAATTGGGCTTCTGTCATTCCACTTGACTGCGCTCGTTCGAAGAAGGTAGCAATTTCCTCATCACTTAAATCTTCCACTTTTCGTTTTGCTTGACTGAAAGCCGCGTGGACCAAAACTAAAAAAGAAAGGGTTAAAAGAATTCGACTGAATAATTTCATGTAGCTGAATGGAGATTTAAATAATAACAATAACCGCAAAATTAGCTATTTTTTCCTAGATGTATTGATTTGTTTGAAGGTATTTATTTAAGGGTATTCACTTAAAATTTAGGACAAGCTAAACTTCTGCTGAGACTTTTATCGTATTTGTTAGGGAATAAATTAAATCCAAACACATAGGAAAGGGTGATTTCATGGGCTCCCCCTGATGGAGCTAGTCTAGAGAGGGTGAAATCGTAGGAATAACCAAGGGCGAATTTATCCTTTCTAAAACCGATTAATCCAGTCATAGACTCCTGAGTATCTAGTTTTTCGGTACTAGGCAAGCCAATTGGGAAATTCCGATACCAAATGCCTATTACCAAGGGCGCGACAGTTAAATAGGATCCTACATCTAATTGACTGAACATTCCCTGTTTTTTGAAGTGAATGATGGGGCTAATGCTTTTCTCGTAGTTTAAGGCATTCTCTGGATCATTACCTTCGTAGCTTGAATTTCCTAAAGCTATTTTGGTCCCCATTTGTAAACTTAATCTCATATCGAGAGCGGAAGTTGAATTGCTAACTAAAGATTGATTAGGTTGGTTTAGGTGATGGGCGCTGACACCAATCCAGTGTTTTCCAGAGTATAACATGGATCCTATGGATAAATCAACATAGGAGGGATTGGTGAAACTGGGCGTTTTGGGGATAATATCGTTCGATGAGGCGTCAATCCCTCCAGAACCTAAATACCCGGCTAATTGATCCCCGAAAACCAAGTTTTCTGGAGATAAGCTTCTGTTAACGTAGGCCCCTTGCATTCCCATGGATAAGGAATAATCTTCTGTTAATGAGATATGATAAGCATATTGTAACGCAAGGCTATTAGTCGTTAGGGCTGAAAACTGAGAATCAGAAGTGATTAATAAGCCGAGTCCACTTTTGTATTTTTGCATACCAATATCAACGGACATAGCGGAAAATTGGTAATTGCTCGTTAAATTAGGCCATTGATTGCGGTGCATTAAATTAACGTTCACATTGTTTGAAATTCCAGCGAAGGCAGGATTCATGTTTAAAGGTAATGCATAGTTCTGAGTTACCTGGGGATCTTGCGAATACCCCATAAATGGAATGAAAACAGCTAGAGTGAAAAAATAAAGTAGTCTCATTTAATTGAATACCTTTTAAGGTAACTCATGAGCAAGCAATTTACGTTCAAGTCGTATGAAAAACAATTTTTGGCAATTTAAAATAATGAACAGAAAAATAGGTGTCTTCGTGTTTTTGCTTTTCTGTTCTTGGAGTTTATCAGCTCAAGATATTGTCATTCGTAATACCTGTATTACTAAATGTGCCTATTGCAGTGATTCGACTTCGGTGGATTCTACTGTTTTTGAATATACGAAGCCGCTTGCGTCGCCGACAAGTGTCAAATTTAATTGGGTGTTTCGAAAGGCGGGTTCTGATAATAGTTATTCAACAGTTCTTGGCAGTACAGATAAGCGATCAGGTAGGTTCAAATTTTGTGAAAAAGGGGATTACGCGGTTGACTTATACTTGAATGGAAGTATCGCCTATTCAAAGTTTAAATTTAAGATTGGTTTTGTAGCACCGATTGTTTTAGGTCAAGATAGCACGAAGGTGGATACTACGATTTGTAAAGATGAAATAATCACTTTACGAGTTAAAAATCCGCTGGCCTCTTATTCTTATTTATGGTATCCGAAAGGCGAGACGACTGATTTTATTTCGGTAAACAAGTCGGGTTGTTATTCGGTCAAAGTGACGGATGCTAACTCTGGGTGTAGTTCAGAGGGTAATTTGGAGGTTATAGTTTGCGGGGAAATTCCTCCTCCAGCATCTCCGCCTGACAATACTTGGTATTTTGGAGAGAAGGCCGGGCTCAATTTTGGTCAAGGGGGAACTCCGACGCCTAAAGCGGGAAATCCGATGCCTATTACACTTGAAGCTATTGCAAAAATCAATGATACGAAAAATAATTTGCTGCTGTTTTCTGATGGAAAAAAAGTGTATGATGGAAAATTAAATGACCTCATTCCAGGTAAAAATCTAGGGGCTGAGGCTAATTCGCAGGGCTTGGTGATCATTCCTAAGGCAACATGCAAAGGGTGCCAAGCAGAATATTACGTAATTTATACCAAGAGGAATAGCTTTAATGAAAGGCAAATCTTTCAATCGACCATAGATTTCAAATTGAATGGAGGTAAAGGAGGGATGAGCGTGCAGGATTTTATGTTATCATCAACGAATACATCGACTAGAATGGTTTCAATGCCATTAGCAGAAAATGCCTCTTTATTATTTACCCAGGATTTGTTGAGTGGTAATATTCGTTCATTCAAAATTTCGAGCACAGGAATATCTGCTCCTATTTTAAGTTTATCTGTTGCTAGTTTTTCGGCACCTAGCTTGACAACATCGACGATGAAGGTGAGTCCTAATAAGCAATTGTTAGCCATTTCCAATGCAGGTTCGCCACTCAACAAGATAGAATTGTATACAATTGACACACTTTCGGGAAAAGTAAAACATAAGGTGTCAATTCCGTTAGGTTCATCCACTAAACAGCTGGTATATGGACTTGATTTTTCCAAGAACAGTAAGCTGATCTATGCCTCTTTGAAAGGAGTAGGAGTAGCGGATACGTCCTCGATTGTACAATTGGATATTTCAGCCACAGATTCTACAACCTATGAGGCGACAAGAAAAACAGTTCCGGGTTCAAAAATAGTAAAGAAAATAGGAGCTATTCAGCCAGATCCGGTGAATGGTACTGATCTTTATGTGGCGATTTTGGACCAAACCTCTTTAGGTAAGATTACGGCAATTGATGGTTTGGTAGGTACTCCTTCTGGGGCCAGTTTTACTTTGAGCGGAGCGGCACTTCCGGCGGGGTCTAAAAGTAAATTAGGTTTACCAGCATCCTATTCGATTACATCGACGGATGGAAAAGGAATTTCGATTCAGCAGTCCTGCTTTGGTTTGAATTATTCTTATAAATTGACAGGAAAACTATGTGATCCAATTGAGAACACGAAAGTGATTTGGAATATTTACAAGACAACATTAAATCCTGTAAGAAATGCAAACGGTACTATTGTGCCGCTAAATCCAGCAACTACTCAATTATTTACTTTTACTGGCGATAGTGTTAATTATGCTTTTAAGGATAATGGTACCTACGTGGTTACTGCCAAAGTTTCTAATAAATGTGTAACTGATTCTCTATTAGATGCCCAGAAATTCGAAATTGATTTACTGAAGCCCTTTTATTTAGCACCAGAGTTTAGTGTCATCTGCAAGAATTTGACAGAGATTAAGGCAGATACTTTGCCAGCGATTACTGGATTAACGTATTTATGGAGTACGAATGCAACTACAGATAAAATAACGGTAAATAAACCGGGTGGCGCTTTCGATTTAACCATTAAGGATCCTGTAAGTGGGTGTAGTTTAACCAAGGCTACTAAAGTGAATTTTACAACCAATAGTCAGTTCGATCCTCCGAAAGATTTATTTATTTGTGATGATAATGTCAATGCCGCGGCATTTAAGGAAAATGTCACTTTTGTTGAATTGAAATTACCTGTGCCAGCCTCTAGTTTGAAATCGATTGATTGGGCGGGAATTCCTAGTGGGGCGAATAAGGATAGGGTGCAAGTCACACAATCAGGCAGCTATGTTTGTACCATCATAGATCGAGATGATTGTGAATTAAAAATTACCTTTATTGTCAAGGATAAATGCGTACCTATCATGCAAATGCCATCTGCTTTCACTCCGAATGACGATGGAAATAATGATTATTTTAGACCCGTTGGGAATTTTGAAGCACTTTCTTCTGGGACAGCTAGCGTAGTAAAACCTCGAACAGTAATTGAATCGTTTGAAATCTTTAATCGCTGGGGTGAGATGATTTACTCCAATAGTGCTATAGATTCTTCTTGGCTAGGTTGGGATGGGAAAATCAATGGGACTAATGTTCCACAAAACACCTATGCCTATCGATTAAAGTATTCTTCTATCGATATGCCGGAAATGGGAGTGATGGAATTAAGGGGAACGGTGGTTATTGCTTACTAATAGGCTCTAACTTCGATGCCTTTCATGAAGTTAACGAACGCCTTATTCACCACTTGATTACCACCTGGTGTAGGGAAGTTACCCGTGAAATACCAGTCGCCTAAGTGGTCTGGACAAGCGACATTTAAGTTCGCTACTGTTTGGTATACAATCGAAAGTTCAGCTTTTAAATCTTTTGGACGGACGATCTCCGCGATTTTATCTGAGATTTCCTCGTCTGTGAAAGGGGCATAAATGGCCTTGACAAAGTTCTCTTGCTCGGCTGTGCCATTTTCTAGCGCATTCAAGCAACGTAAATTCACCTCGTCTAAAATGTTCTCTAAGCCGCGTTCTTGCAACAAGGCTAATGCCGCACGGAAGGCAACGAATTCCTTCATTTTCGACATATCGATTCCGTAGCAATCGGGGTAACGAATTTGGGGTGCTGAGGAAACGATGACGATTTTCTTAGGGGATAATTTATCCAATAATTTCAGGATGCTTTTTTCTAACGTTGTTCCGCGTACGATGGAATCATCAATGATGACCACTGAATCTACCTCTTTATTGATTACCTCGTAAGTCGTGTCGTATACGTGTGCGACCATGTCGTCACGCTGATCATCTGAGGTGATAAACGTACGCACTTTTACGTCTTTAGAGATGAGTTTTTCGACACGCGGACGGAAGGTTAATAGCTCTTCTAATTCTTCTTCGAATAGGATGCCGTCCATGATGGCTTTCTTGCGTTCTTTGGCCAAATGATCTTCTAGCCCATCAATCATTCCAAGGAACGCTGTTTCTGCCGTATTCGGAATGTAGGAGAAGACCGTATTCTTCAGGTCATGATGAACCTCCGCTAAAATTTGAGGGATCAATAATTGCCCTAATTTCTTGCGCTCATGGTAGATATCTGGATCGGATCCGCGGGAGAAATAGATGCGCTCGAAAGAGCATGATTTCTGCTCTAAACGGTCGATGAACGGAACTTCTTTTACATTTCCTTCAATGTCAATGATCAAGGAATGGCCGGGAGTAATCTCCTTAATCTTATCGTAAGCACAATTAAAGGACGTTTTAATGGCCTGTTTTTCGGAAGCTACTACTGCCACTTCATCATCCACATAATAATAGGCTGGACGAATTCCGGCTGGATCACGCGCTACAAAAGAGGCGCCGTAACCCGTCATTCCGACCATCGCATATCCTCCGTCAAAATCCTTACATGAACGCTCTAAAACCCGTTTCAAGTCAATTTCTTGGGCAATGACATCTGATAACTCCGGGTTCTCGTATTGGTCTTTGTATTTGTCAAATTGGCGTTGGTTCTCTTCATCTAAAAAGTGACCGATTTTTTCCATCACGGTTACCGTATCCACTTTTTCTTTCGGGTGCTGACCTAGCGAAACTAATTTATCGAATAAATCGTCCACATTAGTCATATTGAAATTACCAGCCATCACTAGATTACGGCTTCTCCAGTTGTTTTGACGCAACATCGGGTGGCAGTTCTCGATCTCGTTTTGGCCGTGCGTTCCATAGCGTAAGTGGCCTAAAAGTACTTCGCCCGTGAAGGCGACATTTTCTTGCCACCACTCAGCGTCGTGAGCGGCATCAATGCCCGTTTCTTTAGAGACTTGTTTGGCTAGTTTTTGCGCTTTACTAAATTTCTTGTTGATTTTTCCAAAAATATCTGCCACTGCTTGCGGCTCTACCGAACGGTATCTGGAAATGTAACGGTGCCCTGGTTTTACGTTGATTTTGATGTTTGCCACCCCGGCGCCATCTTGTCCTCTGTTGACTTGCTTCTCCATCATCAGATAAAGTTTGCTCAGTCCGTAAGTAGGTGTTTTGTATTTGTCTAAGTAGTGCTGAAAAGGCTTTCGTAGGCGGATGAGGGCAATTCCGCATTCGTGCTTAATAGAATCAGACATGGAAACGTGGGGCTATTTTAAAAATCAAAGTCAAAATTAGCCAAAATAAATGACCAACAAGCTGATTTTTTTAATTTTTTATCGACTATTTCCAAAGGTTTGTCAAGACCGTTGGAAACAAGATAGATGCAATTAAAATCGCAGATAAAAATCCGTAGGAGTAGATTTCGAGGGAGGTTTGATCCTCCCAAAGAGTTGTTTTTTCACCAGCTTTTTTGAAATAGAGCTGGAATGGAATTTTTAAATAATAAAACAAGGAAATCGCGGTCACTAAAATCGCAATAATCAGTAAAACTAGCAGACCGATGGAAGTCGATATCTCGTAATTGGACCACAATAAACTGAAGTAGGTTATTTTCGCAATAAAAGTCCCAGCTGGGGGAAGTCCCACTAAAGCGATCAGTCCTGTGAGTAGGAAAAACGCAGGTAAGGGCTTAGAAGTACCTAGCCCAGCAAAATCAGTTACTTCATCAGCGGCTACCTCCTCGATCAAATAGAATACTAATAAGCTAGCGATACTGTATAAAAATCCATAGAAGAGGATTGCATCAAGCGCCTGAACGGGTTGGAAGAACCAGGCCATCGCAAGGAAACCCCCATGTGCGATGCTTGAATAGGCGAGGAGGCGTTTGGTTTTGTTTTGGCCTAAAGCCCCTAGATTTCCTACTAACAATGTCAGAATCGCTAATACCGCTAATTCATTCACAAATGAAACAGGCAAAGTGGGTAGCAGACGTATCCCCACGAAAGCAATCGCTAACTTAGGCGCGGTCGAAATCCAAGTCATCCAGGCGGCAGGTAAATTCTCCATCACATCCGGATTCCAGGGATGAAAGGGTGCCCAAGACATTTTGAACAACAATCCCACCGCAAAAAGCCCTAAAGCGAATCCGCGTAAATAAGGATCAGCTACGGAAATTCCTCTAGAGAAATCCACGCTGGTAAAATCCAGTGTTCCTGTCAAACCATATAACAATGAAATACCATAGATGAACAAGGCTGAGGAACCTAAGCCGAATAAAACATAAGGCAAACTGGCCCGAGAGGACTCCTTTCGAAGGCTAACTAACACATAGGTGCCCATCGACATAAATTCGATGGATAAGAATAGGCTTAGCGCATTCGAGCTCATGCTGCTCAACAAAGCACCAAGTAAAATGGATAGAAATCCGGTCAGTTCTTCGAAGGTGAGGGATTTTTTGTGGATTTGGTTCATCAAAATGAGTAAGAATCCGATCGCTAAAATCAAGGTATTGATCGCATCCGAACCTAAATTCGCTTCAAATAAACCTGACGCAAATGATCCCGTTAATCCTAATTCAGTGCGTTGGAAACTGAG
>CANLVU010000035.1 GCA_947494535.1 Cytophagaceae bacterium | reverse complement strand
TTTTTAGCGGCGGATAACATCGTCGCCATGTAGGTTTGTTGGGCCGGCGGAATTTTCTCTAACATCTTAGCAATATCCGTTCCGTATTGCGGGTTACGCATAATTAAATCTGCGGAGGATGTGGCCGATTCCACACGGTATGCCGTTGCACTAGCTGTGTCTTTCGTCTCCATTAATTTTAAGGTACGCTCAATGACTTTAGGCGCCTCTAAAGGAATGAGTAAGCGACTTAATGCTCGGTCCATATTCATGCGGTTGGAGGGATATTTGGCATCAAACTTTGCAATGATTTTAGAGGCCATCGATGCGTCAGGCATACCTAAACGCAACATCGCTAATTCGTAGGCACGCAACACGTCTAGCGTTTGAGCTTCCGTGAACGCTCTGTTATCAATCGCTAATAAAGCGGCGTAAATCCCTGATTTAAATTCGGGCTTGCTTTGCCGAATCAGACCGATAAGCGCCTGCGTTGCGGTAATCGGATCTTTTTCCGACAAGGCTTTATCTTTCCACTCCGCAACAGGCTGGTGCTCTAATGCCATACGAGCCGCATAGCGAATAAAGCGATCTGGGTGTTTTAAATTCGGCCAGGCAACGGCTAAAGCGGCAGGATTAGGACCTTGATGGAATTGCTCAATTTTGCGGCGTAATTCATTTAACGGATTGGGCGCACCCACTAGTGTTTTAGTTGAAGTTTCCTCCGTACCCACGTAAGTCACCCGATACAAATCAGATTCAAGGCGTCGACCACCCGTCATGAAATATAAGTTGCCATCTGGGCCAATAACTCCGTCCGTTAAAGGCAACGGAATGCCGGAGAAGAACTCTTCCCGATCAGCTAAAAACGTAGACCCTGAAGACTTTAATTTGATTAAGTGTCCGATTCCAAATGTCCAGTCGAAAGCCAAAAGAGATTTCTTGTATTTAGCCGGGAACTTAGCATCCTTTAAAGACAATAAACTCGTGGGCGACCCTTGGCCAATATTTAACACCGGAGGCAGGTTGTCTGGGTAGGTGGTTGACCATTTACTATTTCCCGTTCTCCAGCCATACTCACTACCACTCGTTACATGGCAAATGCGCGTGGGACGATACCAAGGTAAACCGAAATCCCATTCCATATCTGCATCATACACGAATAAATCCCCTGTTTCATTGAAGGCAATATCAAATGCGTTCCGATATCCCGCACTAACTAATTCCCATTTCTTTCCTTCTGGATCAATATTTGCAATCCAACCACCTGGGGCATAACGATCATTTGCATGCCCACGTGGATCTTTGATCAATGGGAAAATATTATCTTCTTGCCAATTTTTAGGCAAGCGATAGGCGTCCATTGGAGGGACATCAGTATGATTTCCAGAAATTAAATAAATCGATTTTTTATCAGGGGATAAAATAATGCTGTGCGGACCGTGCTCGCCTTCGCCTACAAACTCTTTCATCAACGTGATTTTGTCAAATTGATCATCCCCATCTAAATCTTGCACGCGATATAAACCGCTACCTCTCGGAGTAAAGTTAGAAGCAGTGCCACGAACCGACCCCGGTTTAGTTGCACGGGCATTAACCATCACATACAAACTGTTGAATGCGTAAAGCATGCCATGGGCGTTTCCAATACCCAAGGTATCCACACCTTTACCAAATTTTAATTTCTCAATTTGTGGTCTAACGCTTGAAGCCCCTACTGCAGGAATCGTTAAGCGATACAAACCGCCATATTGATCTGAGCAAATCATTCTGCCCTTATCATCAAATGTCATGGATACCCAAGATCCTATGTTTTCATCTGATGGGCTAAGTAAATGTTCGATTTTAAAGCCTGGCTGCAAACGGATTTTATCCAATTTTGGATCAGTCCCCTCTACGTGGGCAGGCTCAATTTTAAATAAGCTGTTGAAGCCCAAACTCCCCAGACTAAGTAATATGACACTCGCGATTAAATACTTACCGATTGATTTCATGATTATTTTAAGTTTTTGATACGCATATTTTTAAATTCTACTTTCATGGGTGGTCCCACGTGTACTTGAACACCCAGCCACCCAGATGCCTTGCCATTTACTTGATCTAAATCTGTCACGTCACTCATCAAAACACCGTTCACAAAATGTTGCAGACGATTGCCTTTAATGACTAAGTGAACCTCATTCCAATCTTCTGATTTGATGGACGTTTTTAATGAATCTATTTGACCCAAAGAGCCGGTTATGGTGCGGGGTAACCAAGCGTTATTTTTCGAAAATGCACGCAGATTAGTTTTCATCGCCGCGTCTGTTTGTTCATTCACAGAGACAATTTCGCCTCGATATGCCAAGGTTGTTCGGCCTCTTTCCTCGTAGTTTTGGCCGGTGTATCGGATTTCCCCATCGATATCAGCTTGATATCCTTTTAGTGCAAATGGCAAATCGGGCAGCAATTCCTCCGAACGATAATTAATTCCTGTATTGCCCCCTTTTGAAATTTTAAACTCGGCTTTTAACTCAAAGTCGGCCGGTTGAGAATCCCGATAAATTAAAAATGTATTCCGTTTTAATAAGGTTTGAGGCGTGATTTCGCCTATGATACGACCATTTTCCACCCGCCAGTAGGTAGGATCTCCTTCCCATCCCTGCAAGGATGTTCCGTTAAAAATGGATTTAAACCCCTTCTCTAGCTGTTTGTTCTGGCCAAAGCTCGGAGCTTGAATAGCCAGCAAAGACACAAACAGCCATATGCATCTATGGCAATAAGTTTTCATTTTGAATAGGTTTAGAATTTTAAATTAGTTTAAAAAGTTTGAAAAATGGTTTATCGGCTTGAATTTTTTTGCTATAATTATACCACATATGAAAAACAGAACAGCCCTTTTAGTCCTATTTTTGCTAGCGCAATTATCGCTAACTGCTCAAGATTTTTTTGCAGGCGCGGCCACAAGAACCATTAATCCAGAAAAGGATTCTTTATACCTAGCAGGAGGCAAACCTAATCGCCCATTTATTGACGTTCATGACAATCTTTATGTCAAAGCTTTGGTGCTAAGTAATAATAAAAACAATATCACCCTACTTACATTTGATTGCATTGGATTATTGTATCCTCAATTACAAGAAATCCGAGCCAGAATTAAATCCGAACTACCTCAAATTGATCCCGAACACATTGTCATGTCATCAACACATACCCATTCGGGCCCCGATGTGGTGGGGATTTGGGGTAAAGATTTAGCGCATTCAGGCGTTGTGGATAAACATATGCAACTTATCGTTAATAGGGCCGTAGAAGCCATTAAGGAAGCTTATAGTGCCAAAAAGCCGGTAACAATATCCTATGGAAACGGTTCATTTGGAGAGGATTGGGTAAAGAATATTTCTGAGCCCGGTGAGCTAGATAGGTCAGTAAGCGTCATTAAATTCAGTGACCTAAAGGGTAAGAACGTTGCTACGCTGACTAATTTTGCCTGCCATCCTACGATCATGGACGACACCAGCACGGCGGCAAGTTCAGATTATGTTTGGGGATATTATACGTATTTAGATGCAGCACAAGGCGGGGTGAATATGTTCCTGCAAGGCGCCATAGGGGGATGGGTTCAACCGGAAGGAGTTCCCCATACTTACGATCAAGCAAAACAGTATGGAACTTCCTTAGGGAAATATGTTTTCGCCTTACCCCAAGTTAAGAATACGAGCAAAATCCTACATTTTACATCGGCTAAAGTTGATTTTCCATTAGCGAATCCAGCCTTTCAAATGTTGTCCAAATCAGGGATCATCAAAAGAACTTTTGGAGAAACTGTGAGCTCTGAGATAGCCTTTTTTACTATAGGTGATGCTTATTTTGCCACCCATCCTGGAGAAACCAGTCCAGCACTAAGCTTTGCGACGAAGAAATTAATGAAAAATAAGGGCCCCAAATTTGTCCTAGGGTTATCCCAAGATGCCTTAGGTTATATCATCAAGCCTAGCTTTTTTGACTCGAGTAATAATATACCTCACAGTAAATATCTGACGGGTATGAGTATTGGGCCAGAAACGATGGAGATCATTTATTCTACCTTAAATACGCTCGTAAAAAGCAAATAAAAGCGCAAATAATTTTTCAACTTCCAAATAATGCATATTATCTCCATACTACTTATAGAAGACGAGCCAGATGTGGTAGACTTTGTCAAAAAGGGCTTGGGGGAAGAATCTTTCGAGGTGTCTGTTGCACTAAATGGAGTTGATGGCCTTGAAATGGCAATAAATAATCCATATGATATAATCTTGCTGGACATAATGATCCCAGAAAAAAACGGGATAGAGGTGTGTAAAGAAATTAGAGGGCGTGGAATTCAAACGCCGATACTTTTTTTAACGGCATTAAATACACCAGATAATATAGCCTTAGGGCTAAATTCGGGAGCGGACGATTACTTAGTTAAGCCCTTTAAGTTTAACGAACTAATAGCTCGCATAAGGGCTATTTTAAGAAGATTAAATATGGAGAAAATGGGTAATCAAAAGCCCAAAGCAAAATATTTTATTTCCAATTTGGTCCTTGATGATGAGGCAAAAATGGTTACACGAAACGGTAAAGACATTTCACTTACAGCCACAGAATATCGATTATTATTCACGCTTCTTAAAAATAAGGGCAAAGTCTTGTCAAGAATGGATTTGTTAGAAAACGCATGGGATATTAATTTTAATGTAGGTACTAATGTGGTAGACGTTTACATAAACTACCTTCGAAAAAAAATAGATACTGATTTTGAACCAAAATTAATACATACGGCGGTAGGCATGGGCTATATACTTAAGGAAGCATGAGTAGTATTCGTAAAATCACCATTCTGTTAATAATTTCAATAAGCCTGATTTTATTTTTTTTGGGTTCAAGTGTTTATTACTATTTATCAAATTATTCCTACGCGGACTTTTATAAGCGATTAGAGGTAAGGGCCAGTGTCGCAGAAAAGCGCTATTTTGAATCCAATCAGAGATACGCTCAAGTATTAAAAAACATAAGGCAAGAGCACTTAGAATTACTAAGTGACGAAAAAGAATATATAGTGTATTGCCCTTCCGAAGCCGCATTGAAACAAATAGCAGAGACGAATTCAATTCCGATCAATCTCCTTAATTTAGTTTACGCTCAGCAATTCGCTAATTTTCAAAAAGATGATATTTTTTATTACGGGAAAAAAAGGGAAACCCCGAAAGGTTTTTATATCGTTATTGTTTCAGCAAAAAACTACTATAACACGCACCATTTAATTTTGCTGAGAAAAGTATTACTTATAGGCGGGCTTATTTCGATTCTGCTTATCATTTACCTTACCCATTTATTTTCAAAGAGATTTTTTGATCCAATAGATAAGATAATTACTAAAGTAAATAGTATAAGCACCGACAATATACATTTACGTCTAGATGACATTAAAAACACAGACGAAATTAAAAGGCTTACCACCACATTTAATAATCTTTTGAATAGGATAGAAATAGCTTTTGAAACAAACAAAAACTTTATTAGTAATGCTTCGCACGAATTTGGCACACCACTTACGGCTATTATCGGCGAGGCAGACGTAGCCTTATTGAAAGATAGAACTCCAGCAGAGTATAAGGAGGCCTTGCAAAAAATACTTAAACAATCAGAAAGACTCAATAAAATAAGCCAATCCTTGCTTTATTTAGCACAAATTGGGTACAAGGAGAATAAGTTCAATTATACTATTTTAAGAACCGACGAGCTAATATTGCAAGCCAATGAAATTATGAATCAGCTTATTCCTAAAAATAAAATAACATTAGACTTTGAGTTGTTGCCTGAAAACCCCAAAAAGTTAAAAGTTATGGGGAATAAAGATTTACTCATGTTAGCCATCACAAACATTATGACAAATGCGTGTAAATATTCGAGCAATAAACCGGTTATTGTAAGTTTAGCTTCCACAAATAATGAAATAGTCATGATAATTAAAGACCAAGGAATTGGCATTCCAGAGTCGGATTTACCATTTATATTTGATCCTTTTTTTAGGGCCAGCAACACGGCCGCATATGATGGTTATGGGATCGGTTTACCCCTAACTCAAAACATTATCAAAATTCACAAAGGCGAACTTTCTATCAACTCTGTGCTACATAATGGAGTTACTGTTCAAATAAAATTACCTATAGCGAAACTCTAAGCCGCTAAAATTTCTGCCCCCCCCTCAATCCTGCTACAATACTTTCTCCGACTACAATTTTGCTAGTCGCGCGGCTCTATTATGTCTAGGCTGAAATTCTAATCAAATTCTAATCTTAATCTTAATTAGCTCTAATAGCGTCAGCCTATCATTACAGTATTAATATCAATTACCAAAGGCATGGAAAAGAAAATACTAATTCCTATTGACTTTAAAATAGAGTCTTTAAATACGCTAAAGCATGCTCTAGAAGAGCGAAAGCACGAAAAATCAACAGTCATCTTAATGTATTCAGCGTATATCACTGATTCTATAACGGAACTATTGTTTTATAATCCTGTCAAAATAATTAAAGCATTAGCAAGTTCAGATTTCAATGATGCGACAGCGATACTTATTAATACGTACGAATCTAGTCTTCTTAGCCTTAAAATAGAGCTGTTTACGGGCATAAATAAAAATGCATTTTTAAATTTTTATGAAGCACAGGGAATAGACCTAATTTATTTACCTAAAGATTATTGCTTGAAACCCGATAAAAACGGTTTTGATCCTATTCCCCTAATAAAAAAATCGAAGGTGGAATACAAAGAAGTAGCCTGGGCAAGCGACCATTCTTCCACGAGCAAAAATGAATTAAATCAATTATTTAAATAAACAAATATGAGCGAATCAAAATTTCCAACAAGCCCATTAGGTCGAATAAAATTATTTTTTACCTTTTTCGATTCTCGATGGGAGGATTTGACTAAAGACAATTGGTTAAATGTAGCTTATAAAGATTTGAGTGCTGGCTTAATCGTTGCCATGACAGCCATACCCATGGCAATGGGTTTTGCGATGGCTATGGGGATGCGACCAGAACATGGCATTATAGCAGGAGCGTTAGCATGTGTAGTGGGTAGAACATTTGGAGGTTCGAAATACCAGGTTTACGGCCCTACCGCTGCTTTTATTCCGGTTATTGCTGCTTTAATAACAAAGTATAGTGATCCAGCAAACGGCGGAACTTTTGAGCAAGCGCATGGCTTCCTTGTTTTGGTCTCTATTATCTCCGGAATTATTTTAATAATTATGGGGATCTATGGCGTGGGGAAATATGCTAAACTTGTTCCTAATTCAATTATTGTTGGATTTACTGTGGGTATTGCCGTGGCTATTGCTGCTACAAATTTCAAAGATATTTTGGGATTAGAGAGCTTTAAAGTATTAATTGGTGATAGTTCTAGAAGTATAAGTGAGCGAATTAAATTTATTTCGGAACACCTTCATTTAATTAATGGATGGTCAATATTACTAGGGCTAGTAACTTTTATTTTAGCTAAATATCTGTTGAAAATATCTATTTACATCCCTGGGCCAGTAATTGCAATGGGTACAGCTACCCTACTGGCAGCTACATTATTAGCCGATAAAAACATCATATTGGTTCGTGATTTATATGGCTCTATTCCGAACAACTTTTTCAAGCTACAAATGCCATTTTTGCCTGCTATGAACGGAACGGTAATGCTAGACATTGTTTATTTTGTGGTAGGGATTGTATTTGTATCGGGAGTAGAAAGTGTTTTATGTTCTTCTATGGCTGATCGATTAGCTAAAAATGATAGAACGCCATTTAACCCAGATAAAGAATTTTTCGGTCAAGGCTTGGTTCAAATCATTACCCCATTGGTGCAAGGCTTCCCTTGTACAGGTGCATTGGCAAGAACAGCTACAAGTATTAAAGCCGGCGCTACAACTCCTATGGCAGGCTACTTTAAAGCAATCTTAAAACTCACCATGGCATTTTATTTGGCTCAATATTTAGAGTTAATTCCGATGGCTTGTATTGGCGGTATCTTGGTTTGGGTAGCCAGCAATATGATAAAACCGGCAGAAATTAAAGAAATCAAACATGCGGGGAAATTTGAATTTTCAATGATGATTTATACGGCGGTGATGGTACCAATGACAGACTTTTTGACTGGAGTACTTTCTGCACTAGTTATTTATTTTGTGCTGAAATTTGTTTTCAAAAAAAAGGAAATTAGGCGCTAAGAATTAATTTATATAAAGGTATTTAATGACTGGATAAATACTGACAAGGCCGATCAATATTGATCGGCTTTTTTGTTTTTAAGTATTTCCAAAAAAAGCATACCTTTACATCGGTATCATATTGATACCGATAACCGTATAAACTATAAAAACATGAAAAAAATTCTTTTACTCATTGCCGTATTATGTACGGTACAAGTGGCAAATGCTCAAAAAGTATTTTCCTTACACACGGTGAAAATTGAAGGCGATTTAAAGGCCTTTGAAAAGCTAGAAACAGAATTAAATGCAAAAGCCGCGCAAGAAGCTGTAAACAAAGGGGATATCATTTATTGGGGCTTATTTAAGATTCAACAATTTAATCAATTAGAGATTCCAGGAGAATACAATTATGTGTTTGTTCAATGGGCAAATAACATTGATGATCTATTAGGACCTAAGTCTGCTTGGTGGTTGAATGCGAGCAAAGTACTTAGTCCAGCTGAAATCGAACAAACAAAAACCCTTGGTGCATCATTTAAATGGACGAAAGATATGCGCAACATTTTTGTGGTAGATGATGAAGCGTATGACCAAGGTAATGCAGAGTATTACCAATTTAATTTTGGAAGACCAGTCAATACAGCCGGTTTTATTGCAGAAAATAAATCTTTATGGAAGCCATTTTTTGTGAAAAACATGAGCAAAATAAACATGAAGGCTTGGGGTGTAGGAAGAAGATTGACCTTCCCTACTAAGGATACTAGTTATAATACTATTATGTCTTGGGATGGCTTCACAAGCTTAGAAGATATTATGAAATTTAGAATAGGCGGAACTCCATTACCAGGCTATGCTGAAGTGATTCAAAAGTCGAAAATGACTACGTATATTCCAGAAGGATTTACTTACTCCCCTATTTTTAAAGTGCTTAAAGGCACTACTGCCAAGAAATAATTACTACCATAGGACTTGGAGTTTAATGAACCACTTGCACTTTTGTGTAAGTGGTTTTTTTGCTTTTACTGTTAATACGTATATGACTGGCACTTTTGATATTAGGTAAAAAGAAAAAGGGATCAAATTGACCCCTTTCCCTTTTTAAATAACCTATTTAGTATTTACTTACTAGTCAATCTTTTATTCAAGGTCATCATATACCGATCGGTTCTCGTCCATCCATTAGCAAAAATTACACCGTCTTTTTCCCAAGAACCTTTACCATATACTTCTTCCCAAGCAATAGCAAAATCTGAATCTTTTGTATCATCTAAATCTTTCCATCCATTAGGCAAATACCTAACGATATAATATCTCGTTTCCCCCGTAAATGTCACCCAAATCCCTATTTTTCTTCCTAATTTATTCCAAACTTTTGGCATTTTTAGTAATAAATCAGTAAACGCTTTGGAACCATTGGTAACCGTCCATTCTGTGCTCACAAATTTTTCAGCCTTGTCATCCGCGCCGATGTTAGACATTTCAGGTTTAAAGACTAAAAGTTCAGCAGTAATACTTTCAATATGTGGCGCAATGTTTAAGTTCCAATTATCACTCCATCTTATATTTTCCATGGTAGGAGGAGTTACCACATCTCTATCAGCAAAACTTTTTCCTATATTATTTAAAAACAAATATTCTCCGTGGTGTTTCCCCCCGGTAATAGTGTATCCAGATATTGGAGTTTTGCCGTCTTTTGCCGGAAAAAATTTAGTTATGAATGTTTCGGAAGCATCAACAAAAGAGTTAGAATGACCCATTTTAACTTTCCAGAAAGCGGAATTCATGGTACTCGTTTTTTGTTGAGCGAAAGGTGCAAAGCTTATTAAAGTCAATGCAACCATTAATAATTGTTTTTTCATTTTTTGAATGTTTATGGTGAAACTATATATTTCAAATATAAGTATCATTTTGAAACCATAAACAAAAACATATTATTTTTTCAATAAATAATGTAACAAAAAGCCTCCAGTAATTTTACCAGAGGCTCTGCTCATGGAGATTTCTAAGTTATTTAATCTTTTGGCTTCGATAGATCAAAATTGAAGTTGGCATTGATGATAAATCCATTATTATTTTGGAATACATTTAAACCACTTATCTGTCTGCCTAATTGTAGTGTTTGGTTTAAATATCCTCCTTCCATTCGAAGGGTTTTATTGAAACGATAACCAAGCAAAATGCCAATTCTATTTTGGTCAAATACATTAGCATTTACATTTTCCCCAAACCCAACAAGTACCTCATCATATACCGCAAAATAGGGAGTTTTATCTTTTATCTCTCGGCCGCGTAAAGGAACCTGAAGGCGAACCATATACCTGCCCCTGTTTGACAGGGGATACTCGTCTTCGGTCATTTCATTGGCGGAACTATATCGCCCAATAAATCTTTGTTCTAACATAAATCGGTGAGAAATATCTACAATTCCCTCTTTATGAGACAGTTGAACCATTTCGAAAATGCGATGTTCTGTAAATTCTCTACCTAATTTATTGAGAGCGTATTCCCCATACGGAAATGTTTCAGCCCACGCATAGCCTACTCTAAATAGGACCCTTGGAGTCACATTGTAGTTTAGCCCAACTCGTAACAGGCCTTGTTGCCAATTTGAAATTAGGTCATTTCTTCGCCATTGATATTCTGTGTGAATTCCGGTCTTTTCTGATAATTTGAATGTGCCAAAATAATTGTACCAACCAATGGTATTCGAGGTTGTTAAACGATTATTTTGTGCTAATGAATATTGACAAGAAACAAATAAAATAGCTAAGAATAGGGTAATTTTTCTATACATCATCCACAAAAGTACGCTTAATTTAGCATTTCCAATACGTTGAAAGCGGCCCATCGATGCCAAAAAGAGGGTCTTTTTGTGGAATAGGGATATTCGCGATTTCTGCTAAAATAGATGGGCTGTCTTCCTTTTTCAAACTGAACTTCAGGTTCCAATCTGCCCCATTCGGATAGCCGCCCACAAATTGATAATCCACGGAATTGTCTACCGAGTAATGTCCAACCCCAGCGGGTAAAATGATCACATCCCCCGTTTCAACGTTGACAATTTCGCCATTCTTGCCCCCTAGTATTAAGCTCACTTGGCCACTTTGTAATCCTAAAACTTCATGGGTGTTGCTGTGAAAATGGTCCTCAGTTAATATGATATCGTGCCAATTATTTGCCCAACCATTTTGGCAAAATAAATGTTCAAAGTCCTTATTTAAAACGTGCTGAAGTGCATTTTTGTATATGACCACCGGGAGAATATTGTTCGGAATATCTCCGTCATTCTCGAAATAATAAGTGATGATGTCAACTTGGTTCATGGGCTTGATTGGTTTAGAAAAACAAGATAAATAATCTGACTTATGGTTATGTAATTGTTTATCATTTAATTTGATTTTTAAAAAGGAAGATAAACCATGAACATAGGAATCGTAGTTAAATGGAGCTTTGTCATTTGCCTTGTTTTTGAACTGCTGGGGGCATTTATGAAGATTTTACATCTTCCGGGGGCGGATCAACTTTTGATTATTGGAATGGTAGCTAATGGGGTATTTATAGTCGCTGCATTATCTGAAATTTGGGGATCTGTCAGAATTAATACCAATGAAAAATTCATGTGGACGATTGCCTTCATTTTTATGGGTATCCTAGGGGCATTAGCAGGAATACTTTATGTAGTAATGGGAAGAAAACGAATAGTTTAATTCATATGAATCAATTTTTTAAAAAGTATCGAAAAGAAGTAATCGTGGGCGTTCTCGTATTTCTATCCTTGATTTTTAGAGATGTAATCAAGTCGGCATTTTAAATGTCGTCTAAATGACGCACCGCTGTCAATAAGTAGAAAAAAGTAACGATCATATTTGCATATGGAATTTGGTGCCAGAGTGAAAGAGATTAGAACAAGTTTGAATTATTCTCAAAAAGAACTTTCTGAACAAACCGGTTTGACGCTCAGAACGATTCAGCGAATTGAGAATAATGAAGTGAAACCCAGTCTTCATTCGTTGAAGGTGATAGGCGAGGCTTTGAAAACAGATTTGTCCGAATACTCCATCGCGGCTGACACTAAACCCTACGAGTTTAATTTCACCATTAAAATCACGGATATGAATCAATTTATGAATGACTTAAAAACACTAGTAAAGAACAATTGGAAGGTAATTCTTTGGGGTATTTTAATTGCTTCTTTTATTTCCAATTACGATCAAATTAAAGCCGGATTTATGGATGGCTGGAATAATAAATAACGAATGAACGATTTTTACAAACAGCCAAAAGCTTTAGTCTGGATCGAATCCATTCTATTCCTTTTGGCTGGATTTTTTCTAGCGGTTTTGATCATCGAAAAAGGCTATGATCATCCGTTATTTTATGCAGCCTTCATTTTTTACGTTCCCATCAGCCAATTTTTGTATACGCCTATTTTTAAATTAACGGGAGGATACACCTATTATTCACCTATGCTTTTAGGCTATATGGTGAACGAAAAACAAATCGATTTACATAGCGGGACGAGTTTTGATCATCTGTTTGTGCTAAGAAAATATAAGCCCGGAATTGAATTAAGAAATAGGTTACTCGCCTATCATTTGGAAGGATTATTACGCCTCATTTCCTTAATTGAAAACAAGCAGGTTCCAGAATCGGTGACGATTGTAGGGACATCGTATTTTTTCAACAACAGAACCTTGCAAAAATTAGGGTTCCAAATAGAACAGGCATCTGCCTTTTATCGAGCGAATCTCTTTATTAATTTCATCGATTTATTTTGGATGTATTCGCTTTCGCGCGGCAAGGTTTCCATGCCGGCATTGTGGGAGGCTAAAAAAGCTAGTATTCAGGGTGCAGCATTTGTGGCTCAGAAGCCGAAACTAGAAGCGCTATATGGCAAATTAATGAGGTGACATAAGTCACAATTTTTAAATAAGATTTTCTCAATTTTGCTGCATGATAGTAGATACAAAAGAGCACTGGGAGACCATCTATAAAACCAAGCAGCCTAACGAAGTTAGTTGGACACAAGAAGTTCCGGCTGCGTCTTTAGCCTTTATTCATCAGTTTAAAGTTCCCAAAACCGCTAAAATTATCGATATAGGCGGCGGCGACAGTAACCTTGTTGATTTTTTATTAGCGGAAGGCTACACAAATCTTTCGGTTTTGGACATATCTGAAGCCGCCATTTTTAGGGCGCAAGAAAGGTTAGGCGCTGATGCCCAAAAAGTCAATTGGATTGTATGCGATATTTTGGACTTTAATCCTGTAGAAAAATACGATGTTTGGCATGATCGAGCAGCCTTTCATTTTCAGACAGAATCCGCGAAAATTGACACTTATCTAACTATTGTAAAAAAAGCGGTCGATGGTATGGTCATCATAGGAACTTTTTCCACAGACGGCCCCACTAAATGTAGCGGACTTGAGATTCAACAATACGATGAGGATGGGATGAAGGCCAAGTTTATAAAATCGGACTTCCAAAACTTAGAGTGCAAGCGCGAAGATCACATAACACCTAGCGGGGCAGTTCAGAACTTTGTCTTTTGCAGCTTTATGAAACGTTAATTAGTACCCTTCACTAGAGCTATGATTCAGCCATGTAATCAATGGACAAATTAACTTTTGCTTAAAAGGTTAATAAGCGCAGTTTCAGATTTTTTAACAGCCACAAAATTAGGCCCAATGAAATCTTCGTGCTTAAAATGGTAATCTCTAAATTCAACATTCTTTGGGAAAACTTTACCCACTAAGTACCCGTGCGCTTCAAAGAACTGATAATAATCAATGAGCAACTTCTTCGTGGAGATATTAATATACCCATACTCAAATTGAATAAGCTTTACGACACCACGCTTAATTGCCTTTTCAAATCCGAGCAAAGCATCAAATTCAGCCCCTTCGACATCCAGCTTTAGAAAGTCAATGGAATCTATATTATTCTCTTTGATGAAATCATCACCACTCACGAGCTCTATTGTTTGCTTCTGCTCCGCACTAGTTGCTAGTCCTTCAAAATCGTAAATGGAGCAATGTTCATGTGAATCAAATAGATTTATTTCTGATTCACAGGTTTCTTTGAAAAAACCCTTTTTAATCGGTATGATATTTTGTAAGCCCTTGGTATTAGTAAGAAATTGTTGAAATGTAGATTCAACGGGTTCAAAGGCATAAATTTTGCAATTAGGCATCACTTGATTTGCGATGATTGAATAATCTCCCACATTTGCGCCGCCATCAATGATCACCGAGGGATTCAGTGTAGCTATTTTTTGTAAAATGTTTCCCTCTCCATTACTGTAAAGATCGTAGTTCTTATTTTCATACAATCTGTTTAATACTCTACCAAAGCCCGCCAGTGCTTTAAAAAAGGCATTGTGCGTGTTTCTTTTATAAATTCTTTTTAATGTGGACATTGATGTAGGGAAGGTTATACTATTAAAGTAAAAGAAAATTCTCTGATAATCGAAATCTTACTATCAGAAAGGGAATTATTGACTTGAAATGACGCTCTTAATCATCTATTGGTTCAGTTAAATTACCCCCAGCTCCTTACCCACACTGGTGAAGGAGGCAATTGCGTGATCTAATTGTTCCATTGTATGTCCGGCAGATATTTGTACACGAATTCTGGCTTGACCTTTGGCCACCACCGGATAGTAAAAACCAATCACGTAAATTCCTTTTTCCAAGAGTTTTTCCGCCATTTTTTGGGAGATAACCGCATCGTATAACATGATCGGAATGATCGGGTGTTCGCCAGGTTTGATATCGAAACCTGCGGCCACAATTCGCTCCCGGAAATACGCCGTATTTTCCTCCAGTTTATCGCGTAATTCTGTCGTTTTAGACAAGATATCAAAAACAGCTATGGATGCACCAGTAATAGATGGCGCTAAGGTATTTGAAAATAAATAAGGTCTGGAACGCTGTCTTAATAGGTCGATTATTTCCTTGCGGCCTGAGGTAAATCCACCCGATGCCCCGCCTAGTGCTTTTCCTAAGGTACCAGTAATGATATCGATTTTGCCCATCACCCCTTTTAGTTCGTGTACGCCACGTCCTGTCTTTCCCATGAAGCCGGAGGAGTGACACTCGTCGATCATAATCAAGGCCTCGTATTTTTCTGCTAACGCTACAATTTTATCTAACTGAGCAATGGTTCCATCCATGGAAAAAACGCTGTCTGTGACAATCATTTTTTGTACGGCCCCATCCGCCTCAGCTTGCTTTAATTTAGCTTCTAAATCGTCCATCGAATTGTGCTCATATCGGTAGCGCATCGACTTACATAAACGGATGCCATCGATAATGGAGGCGTGGTTCAACGCATCAGAAATAATCGCATCTTTTTCTCCTAATAAGGGCTCAAAAACGCCTCCGTTTGCATCAAAAGCCGCGGCATATAAGATCGTATCTTCAGTCCCTAAAAAGGCAGAAATTTTCTCTTCTAAGGTTTTGTGAATATCCTGTGTTCCACAAATAAAGCGAACCGACGATAGCCCAAATCCATGGGTATCAATCGCGTCTTTTGCGGCTTGAATTACGGCAGGATGCGATGAAAGGCCTAAGTAGTTATTCGCACAAAAATTATACACTTTTTGCCCGCCTTGAATGGTAATTTCGGCAGATTGTGGAGAGGTAATGACACGCTCTTTTTTGTATAATCCAGCTTCCTTGATGGAATCAATTTCTTTCGTGATGAAGGACTTGTATTGTTCGTACATTGCTCGTTTACTTTAAATGTTGTGGTAGTTTAGAGATAATTTCAGCTGTCATTTCAGCTAGGCTAAAAGAGGCCTTCCAACCCCAGTCGTTTCTAGCGCAGTCATCATTGATACTCGATGGCCATGAATCTGCGATTTTTTGTCTGAAATCTGGTGCGTAATTAATGCTAAATTCTGGATAGTGAACACGAATACTTTCCGCTATTTCTTGCGGAGAAAAACTCATTCCAGATAGATTATAACTAGTTCTGATTTGGATGTTAGATGCAGGAGCAGCCATTAATTGTAAGGTAGCTTGCACAGCATCCTCCATGTACATCATGGGCAGGGCCGTGTCCTTTTGTAGAAAGCAGGTAAATGGCTCCTTGTTTACGGCTTTGTAATAGATATCAACAGCGTAATCGGTTGTACCGCCACCTGGCAATGATTTATAGCCTATTAGACCTGGGAAACGTAGACTTCGCACGTCTACACCATAGGTATTGAAATAATATTCACACCAATGCTCGCCGGCTAGTTTAGAGATACCATATACCGTGGTGGGATTTTTAAAAGCGTCTTGAGGGGTGTTTGTTTTAGGGGAATTTGGACCAAAAACGGCAATAGAACTAGGCCAAAACACTTTATCCAGCTTACATTCTTTCGCTAATTCTAATACATTTAACAAACCTCGCATATTAATATCCCAGGCCTGAACGGGATTTTTCTCCCCATTAGCAGAAAGAATCGCAGCTAAGTGATAGACCTGCGTAATCTTTTCTTCTTGTATCAAATTCGCAATAGCGTCTTTGTCTAATACATCAAGAGTTTGAAAGCGGCAATAGGCAAATTTAGATTTTACACTTTCCTGAAAATCTGTTGCAATGACCGCATCGCTACCGTGTGCATTGACTAAGGCTTTGGTGAGCTCGGATCCTAGTTGACCCCCCGCACCAATCACCAATAGTTTATTCATTTATAGTTTGTTTGTTGATAAGTGTATAAAATTACCAATGTTGAGCGATTAATTAGCAAATCTTCAACTCCTTATTTGCTTTTCATGGTGTTTCACATGATAAATGGTAAAGTAAAGCATTTCCCGCAAGGTGAGTTTTCCTACTAATGGATGCGGTAAAACATAATAATCGAGGTCTGCTTCTGAAAGTTTTTCAATGGACAAACATAATTTTACTACTTCGTTTTTCAGGTTTTCTTTTAATTTTTGCCCCTTTTTCAGGTCAACCTTTTTAGGAACAAATGGCCCCGACGCTTTGCCTCCGTTTTCTAATCTAGCCTGATATCGTTCTATTAACGCATCATAGCTTCTCCCTTCTCTATTGGATTTCCCCCAAATTAGCTTTAATAAAAACTTAGGCAAACGGAATCCCAATCCTACGGGTTTGACAGAAAGATAAATGTGCTCTAGCTGTTGGCCTGCCGTCCATTTATCATTTTTACCTACACTAAATTCTTCCGTTGAAAGTTGATCTACGCAGGCTATAAATTCCTGGTGGTTTTCTGAAAGCTTTTTAATAAGTGTATGCTTATCCATGCGATTATTCTATAAATTAGGGCTGCGCTAAAAATGCTTTCGAATAGTTAATTTTCTGCGCATCCATGGCTGGCAAATGGCCTGTCAAACGCTTTTTGAAATCAGCATAGTTTTTGGATTCTTTTGCCGACCACGCTATTTCAGAAAGCGCTAAAGCACGGGGATAAGTCATGTACTCAGCGTAAGCAATATTGCTGATGTATTCCGTCCAAACATTGGCTTGGATACCGACCACATGCTTCGCTTCTTCTGCCGTTAATTCTGGAAGATTCGGTTCAAATGAATAACTTTTACTCAATGGTAATAAGCCACCAATAGCCAGCGGCTCCGTTTTAGGATCCGCTTGGTAATAATCTAAATAGAAATATGAATTAGGGGACATCACCACATCGTGGTTTTGTTTCGCCGCTTCGATTCCACCCTTTGTGCCACGCCACGACATCACCATAGCATTCGGAGATAATCCCCCCTCTAGGATTTCGTCCCAACCCAATAGTTTCTTGCCTTTTGAGGTGACAAATTTATCGATGCGACGTATGAAATAACTCTGCAATTCGTGCTCATCTTTTAAGCCCAGCTTCTTAATTAAATCTTGGCAGAACCGACTTTCTTTCCATTGCGTTTTCGGGCATTCATCGCCACCGATGTGAATGTATTGGCCTGGGAAAAGTGCCATCACTTCGGTTAATACGTCTTCCAAAAACGTAAAGGTTTCCTCCCGTGGAAACAGCACATCTTCCGAAACTCCCCACTTCGTTTTCACCTGATAGAGCTTATCGGCATTAGCCCCGAATTGCGGATATGCCGCCAAAACCGCCTGAGAATGGCCCGGCATTTCAATCTCAGGAATAACCTCGATATATTTTTTCTTCGCATAGGCGACGATGTCTTTTACCTCCTCTTGGGTGTAAAATCCACCGTGCGGTTTGCCGTCATATTTTTGGTCCCCATAATGGCCCAACATACTTTCTTTGCGCACAGAAGAAATCGAGGTCAACAACGGATACTTTTTGATTTCAATGCGCCAGCCTTGGTCTTCTGTTAAATGCCAATGAAAGGTATTCATTTTGTATACCGCCATTAGATCGATGAAGCGTTTGACCGACGCGACCGGAAAGTAATAACGGCCCACATCTAACATCAATCCACGATAAGAAAAGCGAGGCTCATCTTTAATCATTACGTTTGGAATAGAAATGCCTCCCGACAAAGGCGACCCTGCATACACTTGTGCCGGCATTAATTGCAACAAGGTTTGCAAAGCATAAAAAGCACCCTTGCCTGTTTTTGCCTGAATAGCAATTTTCTTCGAACTAATCTGAAGCGTATATGCTTCTTCGCCTAAGCTATTATTCTGAGAAAATTGAATCACCGCAGATTTCGACGCTTTTGCGCTGATAGGGAAAGAGCTTACCCCTTGAAGATACTCCTGCAGTAAATTCGCCACCGGAGCAAAGTCGGCATGTGAATAACCAATCGAAGTAGATTTTTTGACCACAAATTGCCCCGTTTGGGGTACCACTTCTTTAGGTAAGGGAATGAGGTTGTAGTTGTTTTGTGCGAATCCTGCGAACGAGACAAAAACGAGTAGAGCGAAAATTTTCATACGAGATTGAATAGGTTTTGTTGAATCAAATTAACCAAAAATAGTTTACTAATTGAAATTACCTGCTAGTGGATGGAACGAAAAGATTGATACGCCCTTCTTTGGCACCGTTTCGAAGGCCAAATTATTCGCACATATTCTGTATCACAATTCCTATCATGCAGGCCAAATAGGGTTGACATTAAAGCGGGCTTAAATTATTTCTTGATATACGCCAATAAATCCGCCATCGCCTGCACACTTATATTGGCCTCTAAACCATTTGGCATAGCGGAAACGCGTAAGTCTTTTTTAGCTTTTATGTTCGACTTGGAGATGTTTTGAACTGTTCCTCCCATTAATTTAAGCGCGATGGTTTGGTCGTTCTCTGAAGTAATAATACCCGTCAGACGCGTGCCATTCTTTAATTCTACTTCCCACTGGCCATATTTATCGGCAATAGAATTGTTTGGATTAATGATCTCTGTAATAATCGAGAGCGCGTTTCTACTCTTCAAGGTATTTAAGTTAGGTCCAAAATCAACGCCCTTCAAATTTTTGATGGCATGGCAAGAGGTGCAATTTGCCTCAAAGACTTTTTGACCCATCGCCACATCTCCTACCTTCTCCGCCGCTGGCAAGTAATTTTGCAAAATAGCCTTTCTGTCTTCTGCAATCGCTAAGACCGAACGCGCTAAACCCCGAATCCCCGTGTCGTAATAATTCATCAGTCCTACAATTTGGGGCCACTCTAAATCAGAACGTTTGATATTGTTTTTCTTTACCTCTTGGAGTAGGGTAGTCACTTGATTTTCATGTTCCAGTAAATACGCAATCCAAGCTTTTTTTACCGGTGCTGATAACGAAGGATAATAGGTATTTATCTTTTGTAAATCTGCCTTAGCTAACGCAATTGGCAAAGATTCGATGGCTCCTAATTGCAAGTGAACGGGGCTTTTAGAAGACAGGTATTGGATTAAGGTAGATTGCGTTTTTGCGTCTCCACGCAAGGCCAATAGCGATAAGGCATCTCGTTGAAATTGGGAATCCTTCGATTGAGTAAATCGCTGCTCAACTAGTGCGAATTGGGGTGCGTTTTTAGGAAGCCCTACCGATTTAAATAGTGACAAAATGGATGAACGAAGTTCAGGTTGTTTTGTCTGAATGAACGAAGTCAACAGCGCCTCTTTTTGTTTTTCTTCTAGCGGGAAAGGCACTCCCGCTTCTTTGATGAGTGTCGCAACGCCATACCAAATAGCAGCTTGCCACCAGTCATTCGAAGGGTTTTGGTCAATGGCTAAAGACAAGAAGGAAGGATCCCCTTTCTTGACCAAGGTCGCTGCGAGGTAACTGAAAAATGTGGATTTCCCCTTAGAAGGACTTGCGCCTAAGGTTTGAATAGAAGACTTTAGCAATGCCTCTTCCGTGTCTTGAGAAGCGGCAATCGCGGCAATTCCCGCCCAAGGATCTTCTATATCTTCAGCTAAAATTTTAGCACGTAACTGATCCGCATTAGGCAGTTTGAAGTAGCTCGACGAACAAAGCCATTGGAATCGAACACGCGCAGATGGGTCGTCCGCTAAGCCAATTAGTTGTTTTTGTAAGTCTGCATTGCTCGCAAAGCCTGGTTTATGGACGAGCCTATCGGCAATCTGAAGTGCATTTTCGCGTATACCCTCTATGGAAGATCCCAGCGCATTCGTTAGGTCTTTGGCATCCACTAAACCCCAGTCATGCAATAACCAAAGCGCCTGAACGGCACCTAATTTTTGATCTCTAGCAATAATTTTCTTTAGTTGTGGTGCGACTGATTTGTCCCCCCGCTGGAATAATAAGCGCTGCGCAGTACGACGGTACCAGCCGTTTTCATGCGTTAGAAGCTCAGTCAAATCTTGAGAAGATTTAGTAGACAACTTCACGGATTTCATCCAGTCCATCGCCTTCGATCCTTTTTTTGTGATGCGGTAAATTCGGCCTTTCGTCGAGCCATTGTACAAGGCGCCACTTTTGTTTACCTCCTCCGACATCCACTCCGGATGCTCTACTAATTGGCGGTAATAATCCACCACATACATGGCGCCGTCTGGGCCAACATAAAAATTCACGGGTCTAAACCAGGGGTCCTTTGATGCTAAAAATTCCTTTTTCTCCACTAAGCGCTTCCCCTTAAAAGTTGCTCCATGGGATTCAATAATGTCCGCA